>CAZCLL010000125.1:0-3779 GCA_964499555.1 uncultured Fastidiosipila sp. | reverse complement strand
CAAGATAGTCATCGTTTTGAAGAAAACGCTACGGAAAAAGTGCTCATGCTGGGCGGCGTTCCGTTTCCGGGCGAACGGGCGCTTGCTGGGAATTCAGATGCCGATGTGATTTTGCATGCGCTGTGCAACGCCATTTCCGGCGTGACAGGCGTCAATATTTTGGGCAAAGTCGCCGACCGCATGGCCGCCCAAGGTCTTACGGATTCTTCTCTCTATTTGCGTGAAGCCCTCCGAACCTTGGATCCGGCGCACAATCAGGCGGGTCGGAAGCTTGAGTTGGTTCACCTCTCGCTTTCGCTCGAGGCGGCTACGCCCCACCTGGCCAAGCATATTCCGGCCATTAAGATCCGGCTTGCGCAACTCTGCGGTCTGACCCAAGACGATGTTGGTCTGACTGCAACGTCGGGGGAAGGGCTCACTTCTTTTGGCAAAGGCGAGGGTATCTTGTGTTTTGCACTTGTCACCTGCCGTGAGCTTGTGGATTAAATCATTTCGGCGGCCAAAATCGCCTCCGCCACCTGAATATCTTCGGGGCGCGTGAGCTTCAAGTTGGTCGATTCCCCCTCCACCAAACGGACTTCAATCCCTGCGGTTTGGGCGATGCTGACATCGTCTGTGTAGGCATCGCGGGCCACTTGGCCTGCTTCGATCGTGGCTTCGGCCAGCTCATTCGCCCGCAGGATGTCTGAGAAGCGGAAGCATTGCGGCGTTTGCATGGCAAAGAGCAGTTCTCTCGATACGGTTTCGTAGAGGACTGGGTCTTGGCCGGCGTGGGAGAAGGCCCTCCGCAAGGTGTCGTGGACCGGGAGTCCTGGGCAGGCCGCCCCATATTGGATGGCCGCGTCCCGGCAGCGGGAGAAGAGCTCCGGGGAAGCTAGGCACCTCGCCCCATCATGAATCATCACGATCGAATCGTGGCTGACGGCGGCTTTGGCCAAAGCCTGAAGGCCCAAGTACACCGACTCTCGCCGGCTGTTTCCGCCTGCTATATAAGAACGTACGTGTTCGCTTAAGTCGTAGGCGGCCACGGTACTTTGCATGGTTTCGAGCTCGTTTTCGGAGCAGATCAAGTGGATGCCGCAGGGGGTTTCGGGCTCGAGCTGGGCCAAGAAGGCCTGACAGGCCTGGATGCTGCGAATGATGACGGGGACCTGGCCGACGCGCAGGAATTGCTTGTTCATCTGCTGGCCCATGCGTGAACCGCGGCCGGCGGCTGCTAGGAGAATATGCGTTTCAATCTTGCTTACCAACATACATCTAAAGCCTCACTTATCCGATCGACATATACGATCTCGGTTTTGTGTTTCATTTTGGCGACGGACCTTTTGGCGCTGCCGGGGAGGAGGATGGTTTTGAAGCCTAATTGGTCAGCCTCGGCGAGCCGTTCTTGGAGCCGGGTGACGGGGCGGATTTCGCCGGTGAGTCCGACTTCGCCGCAGAGGAGTAAGCCGTCTCTGATGGGTGTGTCCCGGAAGCTCGAGGTGATAGCGGCCAAAAGGGCTAAATCTGTGGCGGGGTCGTCGGCTTTGAAGCCCCCGACGACGTTGATGAAGGCGTCCATGTTACTGAGGTTCATGCCGACTTGTTTCTCTAAGAGGGCCATCAACATGGAGACGCGGTTTCGGTCGAAGCCTTGCGTGACACGCGTGGCAGTAGGGTAGGCGCTCGTATTGAGGAGCGCTTGAATTTCGATGATGAGGGGTCTGGTACCTTCAACAATCACGGTCAACGCCGAACCTGCCACGGCTTGTGGCCTACTTTCTAATAGCGTGGCCGAGGCATTGGCGACGGGGAGCAAGCCTCTTTCTTCCATTTCGAAGAGGCCAATTTCGTTGGTTCCGCCAAAGCGATTTTTCACGGCTCTGACCATCCTTAGAGAGGTGTACTTGTCGCCTTCGAAGTAGAGGACGGTGTCGACCATGTGCTCGAGGATGCGAGGGCCGGCGATGGAGCCGTCTTTCGTGACGTGGCCGACCAGAATGATTGTGCTGCCCAGTGATTTAGCCAGGCGGAGGAAGCCAGCGCTGACGTCGCGCACTTGGCTGACGGAGCCTGGCGCCGATGTGGAGGTTTCAGAGTAAATGGTCTGAATGGAGTCGACGACACAGAGGGCAGGTTTTAAGGTGGTCAGGATCTGTGCCAGTTTCTCAAAGATGACTTCTGTGCTGACTTTGATCCTTCCTCCGGAGACGCCGAGTCGGTCGGCTCGGAGTTTGACTTGTTGGGGTGATTCTTCGCCGCAGATGTAGAGGACGGGACCTTTGGTTTTTACAGAGGAACAGGCTTCTAACAGCAGAGTGGATTTGCCGATTCCGGGATCTCCACCGACGAGGACAAGGGAGCCCGGCACGAAACCGCCACCCAATACACGATCCAGCTCGGAAATGCCAGATGAGTAGTGCCGGGCTTGGGTGGAGCTGACTTGCTCGAGATTCTGAGGCTGATTGCCTTCTTCGGCGTCGCCTAGCAGCTCGCCCAGCCAGCCTTGGTTGACGCCGGCTCGCCCTTGGGCGGCTTGCTGGGCCGAAGTTTGTGCTTTGACTTGGTGCTCTTCGAAGCTATTCCAAGCTTGACAATTCGGGCAGCGCCCCAACCAACCGGTGGACTCGTAGCCGCATGCTGTGCAGTAGTAGATGGTTTTTGCTTTTGCCAAAGGTTTGGTCCTCGTTTCTGGTTTGGGGGGGTGGGGTTGGGGTTGTGGGTTGGGGGTTGGGGTGGTGGTTCGCGCTATGGTTCGAGTAAGGTTGGTGTGGTTTGTGGTTTGTGCGCGGTTTGCAGTATAGGTTGGCGGGTTTCGCTGTGCTTAGCGCGCGGTTTGCTTACTCAATTTCTAATAGCACAGGGCAATGATCGGAGCCTTCGACTTGATCGAGGATGTCCGCATGGACGAGGCGATCTTCGAGGCGGCTGGAGGTCAAGAAATAATCAATTCTCCATCCGGCGTTTCTTTCTCTCGCTCGGGTGCGATAGGACCACCAGCTGTAGCGGTCTTTGGCCTCCGGATTGAAGTAGCGGAAGGTATCCGTGAAACCAGATGCTAAGAGGGTGGAGAACTTCGCGCGCTCTTGGTCACTGAAACCGGCACTCATGTGATTGGTGGCTGGATTCGCAAGGTCGATTTCTTGGTGGGCCACATTGAGATCACCGCAGATGATCACGGGTTTGATCTTATCTAAAGCGAGCACATACTCACGGAAAGCGTCTTCCCAACTTTCGCGATAGGGGAGGCGTTTCAGGCCGTCTTGCGAATTGGGCACATAGACTGTGACGAAAAAAAAGTCCGGGAACTCCAGAGTTATGGCTCGGCCTTCGGTGTCATGTTCGGGGATGCCTAGGCCGATGATGACATCGATCGGCTCTTCTTTCGTGAAAATGGCAGTCCCTGAATAGCCTTTTTTCTCAGCATAATTCCAGTACTGATAGTAATCGGGGAGGTCTAGGGTGAGGAGTCCGTCGGTGATTTTTGTCTCCTGCAGGGCGAAGATGTCGGCATCTTGTTCATCGAAGAATTTCTGAAAATCTTTTTTCAAAACTGCACGGATGCCGTTCACGTTCCAGGAAATCATTTTTGTCATATGGCTGCTGACCTTTCTAAGGGTTTGGTGGTTTGGTTTGGTTTTTCGGTTTGTTGTTGGTTTGTTGTTGGTTTGGTTTGGTTTGGTTTGGTTTGGTTTGGTTTGGTTTTTCGGTTTGTTGTTGGTCGATTCTTTTGATTATCTATTGTAGCGGATTTTGGGTGTTTCATTCGGGACATTAGTTATGAAGTTGTGGGTTTGGGG
>CAZCLL010000124.1:0-7298 GCA_964499555.1 uncultured Fastidiosipila sp. | reverse complement strand
CGTCTAGTGCAGCGCCATGCGTGGCGCACTTACAAAAGCCCGGGAAAGCACAATCGCTCCCCGGGCTCTTTTCTATCAATTCATCTTTCCGCTACGGAAAACGCCTCACGTTTAGCTCGCTTCTAGTTTCAGCTTCCCGTCATCGACCGTAACCGCCACACCAAAAGCCCCCTTCAACTTCCCAGCCAGCTGCAGCTCCGCAAGCGGATCCTCCAGCTTCCTTGTGATCAGCCTGCGGAGCGGCCGGGCACCGTATTCGTCGCTGTACCCGTCTTTGGCCAAGAGATCCTTCGCCTCATCCGAGAGACGAAGCTCAACTCCGCTCGACTGCTTGAGAGCCTGGTTGACATCCGCCAACATGAGATCAACGATCTGGCGGATTTCGTGAGGCTTCAAGGGGTTGAAGACCACCACTTCATCGACACGGTTCAGGAACTCCGGACGGAAGAATTCACGGAGCTTCGTCAGGATCCGCTCCTCAGCCGCTTCCTCTTGCGAAGAGCCGAAGCCATAACCGCCACTCTTGGTCGTGCCTACGTTAGAGGTCATGATGATGATCGTGTTGCTAAAGTCCACGAGCCTGCCATGACCATCGGTCAAGCGCCCTTCGTCCAAGATCTGCAAGAGCATGTTGAACACATCCGCATGGGCCTTCTCAATCTCGTCTAGGAGTAAGACACTGTAAGGCTTCCTTCTGATCTTCTCCGTCAGCTGGCCACCGTCGTCATAACCGACGTAACCCGGAGGCGAACCAATCAGCTTCGACACCGTGTGCGGTTCCATGTACTCCGACATATCCAAACGAATCATCGCATCTTCGCTGTTGAACATCACTTCCGCCAGCGCCTTCACCAACTCCGTTTTGCCCACACCAGTCGGTCCGACGAAGATAAAGCTCGAAGGTTTCTTCTTGCTGCGCAAACCCGCTCTCGTTCTGCGAAGGGCTCTCGACACCGCCGAAACCGCCTTCTCCTGGCCGATCAGGCGCTCATGCAGTCGATCTTCCAAGTGGAGAAGTTTCTCCTGTTCTGACTCCGTGAGCGACTGTAAAGGAATCCCCGTCCACATCGAAATGACGTCCGCGATATCCGCTTCCGTAATTGCCGTAGGCTGCACCTTCATCTCGAGTTCCTCCAGCTCCTGATCCAATTTGGATTTCTGCTGCTTCACTTCCGCTTGGCGCTCATAGTACTTCTCCAGAGCCGCCGTATCACTATCGTCCGGCCTAGGCTCGGACGAAATCCGCTCCAGCCTCGAATCAACCAGCTTCTGCTCCTTCTGCAAACGCGTGCAGCGAGTCAGATTCTCATCTTTCAAATTCGCCTTCGAACCCGCTTCATCCACTAAGTCAATCGCCTTATCCGGCAAGAAACGCTCCGTGACATAGCGGTCAGACAGGCGTACACAAGCCTCCAGCACCTCATCCGAGTACACAACATGGTGGTGTTTCTCGAACTGCGGCCTGAGACCCTTCAGGATCTCCAGCGTTTCCTCCACATTCGGCGGATCCACGATCACCTTCTGGAAGCGTCTCTCCAGCGCCGAGTCCTTCTCAATGAAGCGGCGGTATTCCTCTAAGGTCGTGGAACCCAAGACGCGAATTTCTCCTTTGGCCAAAGCCGGCTTCAGGATGTTCGCTGCGTTCATCGCACCTTCTGCGTCCCCGGCACCCATGATGTTATGGAGCTCATCAATCACCAAAATGATGTTGCTCTCCTTGGTCGCTTCATCGACAAGCCCCTTCATCCGGCTCTCAAACTGCCCACGGAACTGTGTTCCAGCTACCATGGCCGTCATATCCAGAAGATAGACTTCCATGTCTTGGAGTTTCGGCGGTACTTCACCCGCCACAATGCGGCTCGCCAAACCTTCTGCGATCGCCGTCTTACCAACACCCGGTTCACCTAAGAGCACCGGATTATTCTTCGAGCGTCGATTCAAGATCTGGACCACACGGCCCAGCTCTTTCTCACGCCCAATCAAAGGGTCTAATTCACCGGCCAAAGCCCGATCATTCAAGTTTCTACCGAACTGATCCAGGAATTTCCTCTTCTTTCTGCGCGTTCTCGATTGTCTAGGCTCCTCTTGCTGATCTTCCTTCTTCGGCAAGATCATCGGCCATTTAATGTCTTCCTCATCACTCTCCGCTAAGTTTCCTTGGTTCGGCGTCGAGCCTAAGGGTTTCTCCGAAAAGAGTTGCAGAGAACTCTCTTGCTCATCTTTAAATTCTTCGTCATCATCCTCTGTACTGCTTTGTCCGAAAATATCTATATATTCATCCTCTTCTTCTGAATCAAATTGTTTTCCACCGAGAAGTTCCGCGACCTGGTCGGGCATTTCGCCACCGAACATGGCCTGCAACATATTCTGTTGCCCGCCTCCCTGCATGGATTCCATCACTTCATTAAGATGTTCGGTAATGCGGTCGACATTCTCGTCGTTCACGCCGCTCTTGCGAAACATCTCATCTAAGCCGCCAATGCGATTTTTATATGCACAGCTCAAGCATATTCCTTCATTAATTGTCTTCCCGCCTTCGAAACGAGTCGTAAAAATGACTGGAATATTTTTGTGGCACATGACACATTTTTGCCCCATGAGCTTTCACCTCTTTCTCATGCGGAATACTCCCGCAGTGTATTTACTAATTGTAGCGGAATTAATCGACAAATAAAGTCAAATTAGCAACAGTTAAGAAAACCGTTACAAATTGACGAGCGAAAAAAGGTCGATTTCGGCTCATCTGAAGTCAAAACCTTCCCTATTGGCACATAGCATCACTTGCCTTACGGATCAAAGTCAAACAAACGCTTCATAAGGCTTCTGTCCGGCTTTGGCCGCAGCCAAAATCCGCTGTAAATACTGGCCGGTGAACGACTCCTCATGTGCTGCGATCTCCTCTGGCGTGCCTGAGGCTAGGACTTGCCCGCCGTTCTCGCCGCCTTCCGGCCCGAGATCGATGATGTAGTCTGCCGTCTTGATGACCTCCAAGTTATGCTCAATCACCAGCACGGAATTCCCCCCCTCAGTCAAACGCTGGAGGATCATGACGAGCTTATCGACGTCTGCCATGTGAAGGCCCGTCGTCGGCTCATCCAAAATATAGAAGGTCTTCCCTGTACTGCGCTTCGACAGTTCCGTAGCCAGTTTGACACGCTGTGCCTCACCGCCCGAAAGCTCCGTAGACGGCTGCCCCAGCCTAATGTAGCCTAAGCCAACATCCTGCAAGGTCGAAATTTTACGCGAAATCGACGGGATATTCTCGAAGAAATCCACGGCTTCGTCCACCGGCATTGCCAGGACATCCGCAATATTTTTGCCCTTATACGTAACCTCTAACGTTTCCTGATTGTAGCGTTTCCCGCCGCAAACCTCACAAGGCACATACATATCCGCCATGAACTGCATCTCAATGCGCTTCACCCCGTCGCCGTTACAGGCCTCACAGCGGCCTCCACGCACATTGAAGCTGAATCTCCCTTGGGCATAGCCCTTCGCTTTCGCCTGTGGTGTCGCAGCAAAAAGCTTCCGGATCATATCGAAAACCCCAGTATATGTAGCTGGATTCGACCTTGGCGTCCGCCCAATCGGCGACTGATCAATCGCAATCACCTTATCCAGCTGCTCATAGCCTTCAATCGACTCATGCGCACCAGCCTTACGTCTCGCGCGGTTCAGCTTCGCTTCCAAAGTCGGCAGGATAATTCCGTTCACGAGAGAACTCTTCCCCGAACCGGAAACGCCCGTCACACAAGTGAAGGTCCCCAGCGGAATCTTCACATCCACATTCTTTAAGTTATTAAGCCTAGCCCCACGAACCGTCAGAAAGTGCCCATTCCCCGGCCGTCTCTCTTCCGGAATCGGAATGTGCTTTACCCCATTCAAGTACTGGCCGGTCACTGAGCGAGGTTCCGCCATAATCTCGTAGACGTTTCCCTCTGCAATGACCTCTCCGCCCTTCTCGCCGGCACCTGGACCAATATCCACAATATGATCTGCCGCAAACATCGTTTCCTCGTCGTGCTCGACAACGAGAACAGAGTTCCCCAAATCCCGAAGATGCTCCAAAGTATTCAAGAGCCTCCGGTTATCCCTTTGGTGTAGCCCAATCGACGGCTCATCCAGAATGTACAGCACCCCCATCAGCCCCGAACCAATCTGTGTCGCCAAGCGGATTCGCTGCGCTTCTCCACCCGACAGGGTTCCCGCAGCTCTGGCCAAAGTCATATAATCCAGACCCACATCAATCAAGAACTGCAAGCGCGCCTCCAGTTCCGTCTGAATCCGCTCCGCCACTTCGCGCTTCTGGCTTGGTAACGTTTCGAGCTGCTCATTCAAATAAGTTTTACAAGTCCGAATCGGCAACTGGGTCACTTCATAGATGTTCTTCTCGCCATAGGTTACGGCCAAAGTCTCCGGTTTCAGCCTTGCCCCGTGACAGGTTTCGCATTTCGTTTCCGAAATGTACTGCTCATAATAACCGCGACTATCATCCGAAGTTTCGTTATAACGACGCATCAAACTGGGAACGACCCCTTCCCAACTACTTCGATACTCTTCGCCACGATAAAATTTGGAATTCGAGGTATCCACAACAATCTTCTCGTTCTTGTTGCCGAAAAGTATAATCTTCTGCTGTTCCTCCGGTAGGTCCTTCCATGGCTTATCAAGATCAATCTTATAGTGCTTACTCAAAGCCTCAATGTATGACCTAGCCCAGCTCTTCGGATCAGCAAACTTCCACCCGCCAGCAGTAATGCAGCCCTGGTTCAAAGACAAATTCGGATCATCCACCACCAGGTCTGGATCTACTTTTCTAAAGAAACCCAAACCTGTACAATCCGGACAGGCCCCTTGTGGATTATTAAAAGAGAACATTCTTGGCGTAATCTCACCAATGCTGATGTTGCAAATAGGACAAGCAAAATTCTCGGAAAAAATATCTTCTCGTTTCTCCCAAATCCGATTGCCTTCCTCATCTACGCCATTCTCTTCCTGGAACTCCACCAGAACAAAGCGGTTCTCCGAAAGCTCCAGCGCCGTCTCTAGTGAATCACTCAACCTCGACCTGATGTTATCTCGGATCACCAAACGATCCACCACCACCTCAATACTGTGCTTCTTCGTCCGTTCAAGCTCGATCTCTTCATCAAGCTCTCGAATCTCGCCATCCACACGGACTCTGACATAACCATTTCTGAGAAGCTGCTCAAAAAGCTTCTTAAACTCGCCCTTACGCTCACGAATCACCGGCGACAAAATCAGAAGTCTCGTCCCCTCTTCATGAGACAAGACCTGCTCAATAATCTGGTCAATCGTCTGCTTCTCAATTGGCCTTCCGCACTTCGGACAATGAGGCGTTCCCGCCCTGGCAAAAAGCAAACGGAAATAATCATAAATCTCCGTCACCGTTCCCACCGTCGATCGCGGATTCTTCGAGGTCGTCTTCTGATCAATCGAAATCGCCGGTGACAAGCCCTCAATACTATCAATATCCGGTTTCACCATCTGCCCCAAGAAAACGCGGGCATAAGTCGAAAGGGACTCCACATACCGTCTTTGCCCTTCCGCATAAATCGTATCAAAAGCCAACGACGACTTCCCGGAACCCGACAAGCCAGTCAAAACCACCAGCTTATTCCTGGGAATCTGTAGCGATATATTCTTTAAATTGTGCTCTCTCGCACCCTTGATTGTGATGAAATTACTTGGTTCCGGCATAAGGCCTCCTTAAACGTACGCTGATTATTCTAGCACGTTCTCCCCCATTCTTCTGTCCGAAAAACGCCTCGTAGATTCACAACGCTTTCAATAGTAAAACCAACTGAAAGCACCATAATTATCAACTCAAAACATAGCTTTTCTTTTACATAATATGTAGGATGGACAAAACTCAGCGATATCCGAATTTAACATGTTATTTAACGCTCATTTTCCTTGAGAAATCCCCAAAAACATCCCAATCGGGCCATTACTGACTGCTTTACCCCAATTGTCCCAAGGAAGACCAGCCCCCAGCTCGGATATGGCAGAGTTTTGTCCACTTGACCTTGTTATATAACAGATTTGCCCATCATGCTGTGTATAAATCAGTCGTATCTGGCGATATCGACCCGAAATTTCTTCCCCAAAACAAGATTTCCTTTCCCCTATCAAACATATAACTAGATTCATGGACAAAACTCGTCTCGATCCGAATTTAACATATTATCTGTTAGTGAATCCTCTCGAAAATACCTCGAAAACATCTCGATCGAGGTATTTTTGAAGTGATTCACCACTTCCCTATACCCAAAACTCGTCACGATCTTGGATCGAGACGAGTTTTGTCCACTTTACCTTGTTATATAATCAATTTACACACCTTACTATCTAAGAATCACTCGAATCAGAGGGATATCGACCCGAACACGCACCGAACACAAGAGTCCCTTCCGCCATAACATCGAATCAACGCAAGGATTACACATCCATTGAATCACTTGGAACACCGAACATACGAGCCGCTGTGGATATCAACCAGAACATCAGACGGTTACAAGAATTTCAACCGCATCCAACTCCCTGCGCAACAGGCAGTTCATTACGAGCGGCAAGTTTATTGTATGCGGTAGCCACTCTCGTGATTTTATTCTATGGGCGGTAGTTACTCTCGTAGTTGATTTTATGAGTAGCGGACGGATCTCTTGCTTTGACTGTAGGTTCTACTCGATATCCTCCTATTCATAGTTCTACGAGGCCACTAGTATTAGTAATCAATGGTTGATGAGGCCTAGAACAATAGACCATCTCAGATATCGTGTTGATTTTCGACTAAATCCGGGATCTAACCACCAAAACAACAATCTCCACCTAAACTATCATGTTGATTTTAGATTAAATCTGGAATCAGGAGAGGTAAACAACAATGTCAACTTAAACTATCGTGTTGATTTTCGATTAAATCTGGAATTGATGGTTGCTCCCATAATACCCAACATCTTACACTGGTCAGGATTTGTCGTTATCCACGCAAAACATATTATCCATCGATCAGATTTTATGCGCTCAGCTCAAAAACACCCCCATCAGCAATTTTTTTGAGCTGTTCTAGAGAATAGCAAGCATTAGGTAATATGATAAGTATGGACAGCGACAAATCCTGACCACTTTATCATGTTATTTATCCAGTTTCCCCACCTTGCCCCCTCCGATTCACTAGAAAAGGAGGATATCACCCGAACACGCACCGAACACAAGACTTGTGTCCCTTCCGCCAAAACATCAAATCAACGCAAGGATTACCATTCATCGCAGCA
>CAZCLL010000123.1:0-7333 GCA_964499555.1 uncultured Fastidiosipila sp. | reverse complement strand
TGGTTTTGATGTTATCGATCGTGGGCTGGGTGCCGAGGCGTACGGTTTCACGGACGATCTCGATGGCGGACTGCAAGGGCGTGGCCCCTAAAGCGAGCCGCTCTTCGATGGCCTGGTGGTTGTCGCGGAAGAGGGTTTTGAGGTTGCGGAAACAGAGACCGACTGAGGTCATGGCGTTGCCAGCGATCATGCCTGTGATGGAAATGACTTGTGAGGGCACGAATGCAATTGAACGGGTCAGGGATGGCCAGACAGACGATGGTGGAGCTGCCGATCGCTAATAAGGAGATTCGGAAAACGCCATCTAGCCCTTTGCCGCGTTGGGCGGCTTGATAGGCGGCGTTTACGACCATGACCAGCACAATGGCGAGGGTGACCCAAACGTTGTCGAGGCGGAAGAGATAGGTCAACGCGTAGCCAACGACGATGAGCTGGATGACCATGCGAAGGCAGGCGATGATGATTTCTTTGGCTGTCCCTAGTTTGAGCCAGCCGGAAATCGCAATGGCGATGATGACTAGCGAAAAGGCCCCGAGTAAGGACCAGAGGGTGATATTGAGTTCTGAGGGCATGTGCTTCTCCTATCTTTTTTTGCGGGTGGATGCGGGTGGATGTCGATCACTCGTTTCTACGTAGCGGGTGGATGTCGATCACTCGTTTCTACGTAGCGGGTGGATATCGATCACTCGTTTCTACGTAGCGGGTGGATGTCGATCACTCGTTCGGCCAGGGCGATGTCTTCTTTGAGGTGGGAAACCATCACAATGGTGAGCTCGTTTGTCTGCGCGAGTTCATCAATGAACTGCCAAATAATCTCGCGGTTTTCCTGGTCTAATGCCGATGTGATCTCATCTAGAAGTAGCACCTGAGGGATGAACTGCAGATTGCGCACGAGTGCGACCCGTTGTCGTTCCCCACCGGACAAGGTACCGATCGCTTGGTCTAGATAATTATCTGTGAGGCCGGCTCTTTGTAAGAGTTGGGTGGCGCGGCTTTCGTCAAAGGGGATGCGCCTAATCTCGTACGGAAAAGCGAGATTATCCCTCACAGTCTTGCCGAAGAGTTGGGCTGTCTGAAAAAAGTAGGAGACTTCCCTGCGATACTGCATGGGCGAAAGCTCCCTGATGTCTTGACCTTGAAACAAGATGCGGCCTCCACTTGGCGAAATGAGGTTTGCCAGGAGGCGCATGAGCGTCGATTTTCCGCTGCCACTTGGCCCGACAAGAGCCACCCGTTCCCCACGATTAATCCTGATGTTGATCCCTTGCAGAATGGTCAAGTCATCGGTTCGGTAAGTCAGGTCTTCGCATTGGAGAATGGGGGCTGTGGGGTCGCCTAGGGAGATGCCTTCTTTTGGGGCTGTTGGGAGGGCTGCAGGGTGGGTCGTTGGGTAGGTCGCTGGGTGGGTCGTTGGGTGGGCTGTTAGATGAGCCGATGGTTTAGCGGAACCGACCGTAGATATAGCGGAACCAAACGTAGGTTTGTGTTTGAAGATTGTGGCCAAGTACTTCTCCTTCCGGGGTCTTGTGTAGCTGTTTTTGTGCCCCGTTTTGTATTGTTTTACACTTCAGTTTTTTCTATAACAACTCTGATTATAGGCTTCTCGCTTCCGAATGGCACAGAAATGACAAAGAGATTTCCTGGCCTTGCGGTACAATAACGGACGTGTAATCAATCTTTTACTGAAAGTGAGTTAATTGAAAATGGCTGATCTTACTTTGTCGTTTTACTCTCAAGTCTTAGATACTCAAGCAGAGGTGCGCATCATCTTGCCGACACCTCGATCCGGCTTCCAAAGCGTTGAAAAGGGCTATTATTCGCCGCTTACGGATTCTTCTGATTCCACCGCTGATCCCACCATTGATCCCACCGCTGCAAACTCCCCTGCAGATCCCACCGCTGCTGGAACCCCTTCTGATTCCACTGCTGCAAGCGCTCCGAAGTCCCCGGCTTATCCGGTCCTTTACCTTTTCCATGGGGCGACCGGCAATCATCAGGATTGGATCAAGCAAACCGGGATTCTGCGCTATGCGGAGCGATTCGGGATCTGCGTAGTTATGCCCGCAGTTGGAAACAGCATGTATCTGGATATGCCCGGAGGCCTTCGCTACAACACCTTTGTCAGCCAAGAACTTCAAGCCCTCGTTGAAGAGACCTTCCCAGTATCCCGGAAACCGGAAGATCGCTATATCGCAGGCCTTTCCATGGGTGGGTATGGCGCTTTGCGGGTAGCCCTCGCTAATCCAGAGCGCTACGCAGCCGCAGTGAGTTTGTCCGGCGTCGTGGAAATTCTGGCAGTCGCCAGTGAATTCGAAGACCGCAACTCCCGCGTCAGGCAGTGGTTCCTGCAGGCACTTGGGACCGATCCTAGCTTCCACAAACAACAAGATCTCCATTACCTCTACGACGAAGCCCTGAAGCAAGGCCTTCGCATCCCACCCATCTACCTCGCCTGTGGAACCGAAGATAGTCTCTATCCAGCGAATCTCCATTTCGCAGAAACTCTCTTGGCCAAAGCCGCCCCCCTCAAGTGGACCTCCGATCCGGGTGCGCATACCTGGGAGTATTGGGATAAACACATCCTTTTGGCACTCGAATGGCTCTTCCCTGAGAAATAGAATTCCTAAGCGGAAGGAACTCTTGTGTTGATTTGATGTTTTTGGCGGAAGGAACTCTTGTGTTCGGTGCGTGTTCGGGTCGATATCCCTCTGTTTCTAGTGAACCCTAGCCAGCTAGGCAGGTAGACTGAATGGGTAATATGATAAAGTGGTCAGGATCCGCAGGAATCCAAGAATTTCGTATAGCGAACCGGGTAAAGAACCTGAAAGCGAATTAAAATCACCTCGAACGGCATGTTTTTGGGTGTTTTCAAGCTAAGCACCTGAAAGATAATATGTTAATCTCGGATTGCTGCAGATCCTGACCAAGGATAAGTTATTATACAAATTAACTGATAGGAAAACTCCGCTTTTCAGGTACTTAGCAGGCTGTAAGATGGGGTAAGACAATAGGTAACAAGTTAAAGAGGTCAGGATCTGTTGTTTTACATGATTAATATGTTATGTAAGGCTCGATTTTCGAGGAATCAGTACCAAAACAGCCTCAAAAACTCCATTTGGGGGTCAGTTCCGCGAAAATCCACTGGTAGATAATATGTTTTGCGTGGATAACGACAAATCCTGGCCAGCATAGCTTATTACCTAACTATCCGGCACTAAATTTATTCCACTTACCCACCCAGTGGCCTGGAAAAAACTATGAATCGGCGGATATCGAGTCGAACGTACAGCCAATACAAGAGATCCATCCGCTACATATAAAATAAACTACCAGAATAACTACCGACCCATAGAAAACTACAAGGGTAACTACCACTTTCGAAAACTTGCCACTTATAATGAACCACCTGCTACTCAGAAAGTTGGCTGTGGAAGTAAATCCCCTATCTGGCAGTGTTGTTCCGACTGATATCCACATCGGCGAGTGAGTTCCGTGTTAGGAGTGATCCGATGGAGGGAAATCCTTGCGTTGATTTGATGTTTTGGCGGAAGTGACTCCTGCGTTCGGTGCGTGTTCGGGTCGATATCCCTCATTTCTAGTGATTGTTAGGGAGCAAGGTTGGTAAAATCGATAGATAACAAGATAAAGTGGACAAAACTCGTCTCGATCCAAGAGCGAGACGAGTTTTGCTGGGCATTTTGAGGCAAAGACGCTCAGAATTGCCCCGATCGGGATGATTTTGCCTTGAATTAGGGGGAATCTTGTGACAGATAATATGTTAAATTCAGATCGAGACGAGTTTTGTCCAGATAAGTAGTTACCTATGCAAGTCGAAGCAATCGGATGCACCAGATTTCGAGGAATATCGTGAGAAGGACCGCTCATAGCTGTGTAGTAAAGCAAACAAAGCACAAATGGGAGAAAATGTTGCCCATGGGGTCAGGCAGCCTCAGCCAAGTGATGCCCATTATGCTATTCTCTACGTAATAGCGCTGGCACGATGCCACGGCACAAAAAACAGCTTGTTGGATGAGGGAAAACTTGCATGGATTATACGACTTATGATTATCTGCGTGCGTTTGGGCTGACCATTTTTGCCGGCCTTTCGACTGGGATTGGTGGGCTGGTGGTGTTTCGGAAGAAGCCCATCAATCAACACTTAATTTCTGGTTCGCTCGGTCTGTCGGCCGGTGTGATGATCTACATTTCTTTTGTGGAGATGCTAAGTAGCTCGTTTACGACCTTACAAAGAGTCTATGGATCGCGCGGGGAGCTTTATACAGTGCTCGCGTTTTTTGCTGGGATCTTGTTTAGCTTGTTCATCGACTTCATCATCCCTGAAGAGAAGAACCCGCACGAAATGCGAGGGGTTGCTGAGGTCAGCTACGATCCGCATATTGAAGAACAGCCTTCTGCGGCCAAAGAGAGTGTCATCCGGCAGACGGCGCCTCAAGAAACGGCGGCTCAAGAAACGGCGCCTCAAGAAACGGCGGCTCAAGAAACGGCGCCTCAAGGAACAGCGGCAACGGGGACAACGATTCAGGATACAAAAGCCCATAGTGCCCACAGCCATCACTCGAGAGGCCATGACCGGTCAGCGCTGAAACGTGTTGGCCTTGTTTCTGCGTTGGCCATTGTTGTCCATAATATGCCGGAGGGACTGGCCACCTTTGTTGGTGCTCTTGCTGATCCGGCCCTTGGCTTGACAATTGCTGTCGCTATTGCGATCCACAATATCCCTGAAGGCATTGCGGTCGCCGTACCGCTCTATGCTGGGACAGGGGATAAGCGCAAGTCGTTTTTGGTTGCTTTGGGATCCGGGCTTGCGGAACCGATTGGTGCTTTTGTTGGTTTCTTGCTGTTTAGGCCTTTCATCAGCGACGCATTGATGGGGATTATCTTTGCGGCAGTCTCCGGAATTATGGTCTTCATTTCCTTAGACGAACTCTTGCCCTCAGCGGAGAAACAAGGGGAACATCACATCGTTATCGCCGGCCTGATTTTGGGTATGGCGATCATGGCTTTTTCCCTGCTTCTTTTATAAGGAAAAGAAGGGGAAGCCGCACCAGCAAAGGCATGAACTAGCCCCCCTTTGCAAACAGACCGATCCATCTAGGTAGGAGAATAGTATGTACAGGATTTTATGTTTCGGAGATTCCAATACTTGGGGCTATATCCCCTTACGAGCAAGCCGGTATCCGGAGTCTGTTCGCTGGCCTGCCAGATTGGAGGCGATCCTTTGCGAGTCCGGCAAGACATTCACCATTCTAGAAGAGGGGCTTTGTGGGCGGACCACGACGATTGAGGATGAGAACGAAAGCGGACGCAATGGCCTGCCCTATCTCAAGCCCTGCATTCAGTCTCATCAACCGCTTGATTTAGTAATCCTTGCGCTTGGCGTGAACGATTTGAAGACCCGCTTTCAGCAGACCGCAGAGGACGTCGCTAGGGGGATCGGGCAGCTGGTCGAGATCACCAAGGCCGCGACCTATGCAAAAAGAGAGCGGCCGATTCCGGTTCTCGTTCTGGCACCACCACCGCTCCCAGAGGCAATCGCAGTGGAGGCTGGTTCAGACTTCGGGCAGGGGAGTGTGGTGGCATCTCAGGCTTTGGCCAAAGCCGTCGCCCACAACTGTCAACAAGTGGGTGCCAGCTTCATGGACTTGGGTGCATTAGGCGACATTCTCGGCGGAGACTTTATTCATTACACGGCGCAAGGGCATGAGAAGATTGCCGCCGCTGTGGCTGATCTGGTGCTTCGCATGGTCGAAGAAAACCAACGCTAATGGGCGGGGCCGAGACAAAAGCAACCTTGTTTGCGATTCTTGCAGCTGTGCTCTACGCCTTGAACATGCCCGCTGCAAAAGTTTTGCTTCAAGAGGTCCAGCCAATGATGATGGCCGGCCTTTTGTATTTGGGAGCCGGCTTGGGGATTGGCGTACTCTATCTGCTGGGTAGGAAGCTAAGCAAGCAGGATTTCGGTGGTGGGAAGCCCTTGACGAAGAGGGAAATTCCCTTTGTTCTCGGCATGATCCTGTTAGATATGTTGGCTCCGATTTTATTGATGGTGGGGCTACAACGAACAAGAGCGGCAAACGCCTCGCTCCTCAATAATTTTGAAATTGTGGCGACATCCTTACTTGCTTTACTCGTTTTTAAGGAACAGATTTCGGCAAAGCTTTGGCAAGCGATTCCGCTGGTGACACTTGCAAGCGTTATGCTCAGTTTTGAGGGCGGAGGAAGTCTGGAGTTTTCGTGGGGATCACTTTTGGTTCTGGCCGCCGCAGCTGCGTGGGGACTTGAAAATAATTGTACCCGGATGTTGGCTGGAAATAATACCTATGTTATTGTTGTCATGAAAGGGATTTTCTCCGGTTTGGGCTCATTTATTGTGGCCGTCCTTGGTGGGGAAGTCTTGCCAAAGCCGCAGTTTATAGCCCTCGTCCTCGGCCTTGGTTTTATCGCTTATGGGTTAAGCATCTTTTTCTACATCAGGGCACAACACGTTCTCGGGGCGGCGAAAACATCCGCATGGTATGCAATTGCCCCTTTTGTTGGGGCTTTCTTGTCTTTTGTTTTTCTGCGTGAGACGCTTAGCGGGACGTATCTTCTGGCACTTGTGATCATGATGGCAGGTTCTTGGCTTGTGGTAAAGGACACAAAAGTATGAAGCAGGCGGCTTTTGCCAAAAACTGATGCCTGTAGCATTTAGAGCAAATCAGTCTTCACGAGCGTTCTATAATGGTGGTGACACAGTTCCTTGATTGGATTATGCGGAAAGGAGGTGTCGCCATGTTCGATCTGGCTCCGTGGAATGCGTTTCCACAACGACTAACGCCCAGAGCGAAAATGACGATTGAAGGCTTCACGTATACGAGTCCGCAAGTGATTTCGCGCGAGATCAGCGAGAAGAGGAAGTGGATTGCCTTCGTGTTATGCCTGTTCCTAGGACCTCTTGGTATTCATCGATTGTACGTCAGAAAATATGGTACTGGCGTGACGTATCTGTTTACTTTGGGCGGTTTAGGAGTCGGTTGGTTCGTTGACTTGGTCAACATTTTGCAAGGAACTTTTCAGGATAAAGCCGGCGGTAGACTTCGCGCAGCCGGCCAAGCGGCCTGACATTGGTAACGCTCAATTTTGTCGCAGAACTTTATTTCTAAAGTTCTGCGACAGCGCATAAGTACGAAAAGAAATTTATGCGCATGATTTCCCCTCAATGTGCTACCATCAATAGATAGAAATTATAGGGAGCACAATTGCCGCATGCTACACCCAGGCTTATATGAGCAAGTGATTAATGAAGAACTTGAGAGCGAGTTGGAGGAGATTC
>CAZCLL010000122.1:6763-7357 GCA_964499555.1 uncultured Fastidiosipila sp. | reverse complement strand
ATTATCTCAAGAGATCACTAGCTCGGGAAGACGGGGCTAGATTTGACGCTTACGTATTTTCGAGAGAATTCATCAACAGATAATATATTAAATTCGGATCGAGACGAGTTTTGTCCATATATCTAGTTATGCGTCATCTCGGAGAAAGGAAATCTTGTGTTGGAGAAGAAATTTTGGGTTGATATACCCAGATTTTAGTGAATATTAGGCAGCAAGGTGGGTAAAATGATTATGTAATAAGGTAAAGTGGACAAAACTCTGCCATATCCGAGCTGGCGGCGGGTTTTCCTAGGGACAATGGGGGTATAGCAGTCAGAAACGCCCCGATCGGGGTGATTTTGGCTTGGTTTTTGGAAAATCAAGTGATAGATAGTATGTTGAATTCGGATATCGTTGAGTTTTGTCCAGATAAGTAGTTATATAAATGTCCGATCGGAATCTAGGGTGGTTGGCGCAATGTTTTTGGGGCAATGTTTTTGGCAGAGTTTTTGCGCTATGTTGGCAATGTTTGGTAATGTTCTTGGCATTCCTTCCATTTATGCTGGTTGGGTGGTGGTGCTTGCGAACAGATTGCAAATCCGTTATATTGGGTAA
>CAZCLL010000122.1:0-6753 GCA_964499555.1 uncultured Fastidiosipila sp. | reverse complement strand
AAGAGTTAGGCATCAGAGGCAAGGGACAGAGAGTTGCGGACATAGGCTGGAATCCGCATGACTTGCTGGCTAAGACGTTCACCCCCTGAGCTTTGGTCAGCAATGGCCAACGGAAGGTCCGTTATCCCTAGGATGAGTTGGTTGGTTGCGCCTGTGAGGTGAGACCGGCAATTTGGGTGGTACCGCGTTGATTGACGTCCCATGGTGAGAGCTGTGGGATTTTTTTATGGGTATTTCATTGGTATAGGAAAAAGGCACAGAGTGATTGGTACTTGGAGCAGGTGCAGGCACACGCAGCGTAGCATGTACAAGCAGCGTAGCAGGTACACGCAGCATAGAAGGAACAGCCGGCACCTGGGCTAGGGACAATTATTGAGGAGGATTTATGCTAGAGGACTTAAAAAAGTGACTTGAGGATGCAAAACAGCGAATTGAGCAGGCGGCAAGTGAAGCGAATTTGGAAGAGCTTCGTTTGAATTTCTTGGGCAAGAAGGGCGAGTTGACTGCGATGCTCAAGACGATTGGCAAACAGCCTGCTGATCTGAGGGCGAAGCTGGGGCAAGCCGGAAATCAGATTAAGACGGAGATTACGGAGCTTTTGGAGCAAAGAGAAGCAGAGATTATTGCTTCTAGTTCCCATGTGGATGGGGAAGTTGATCTTACTCTTCCGGGCTTGCCGCTGAAGAGTGGTGGGCTTCATCCTATTACACAGATGTCCTACGATTTGAATGATGCGTTTCGTTCGATGGGGTTTGAAGTTTTCTCGGAAGATGAGATTACGAGTGAGAAGTACGCGTTTGATAATCTGAACTTCCCGGCCGATCATCCGGCGAGAGAGTCAATGGATACCTATTGGTTGGATTTGTCTGAGAAGACGGAGTCTCCAGAGGAAGTAGTTGCAGAATCCAAACTCAGTGGCGAGAAGAGGCTTTGCTTGCGGCCGCATTTGACGGGGGCTTCGGTTCGGTATTTGAAGAAGCATGGGGCGCCAGCCAGGTTTGTCTATCCCGGAAGAGTGTATCGAAATGAGACGACGGATGCCAGGCATGAAAGGGCTTTCTTCCAGTATGAGGCCTTGATTGTGGATAAGGATTTTTCGTTTGCGTCGGGGCAGCTTTTTATTAAGACAATTTTGGCGAAGGTTTTTGGGCATGAAGTGCCAATTCGTATGCGGGCTGGCTTCTTCCCGTTTGTTGAGCCGGGCTTTGAGATTGATATGCAGTGCCAGGTTTGCCATGGGGCAGGCTGTAAGGTGTGCAAACATGTCGGTTGGATTGAAGTGATGCCGGGCGGGGTTCCGCATCCGAATGTGCTCAAGGCGGCGGGTTTGGATCCGGCTGAGTGGTCGGGCTTCTACATCAACATTGGTTTGGACCGCTTGGTGATGATGCGCTATGGCGTGGATGATGTGAGGCTTTTCCACAGTGCAGATTTGCGCTTTTTAGAGCAGTTTAAGTGATGCAAGGGCCGCTAGGTAAGGAGCGATAAAATGAAAGTATCTTTCAATTGGTTAAAAGATTATGTTGATCTCCCACAAGATCTGACGATGGAGAAGTTGGCCTACGATCTCACGATGCGTACCGTGGAAGTAGAGGGCTATGAGAATCCCCAAGAGAAGCTGGAAGGCATTGTGGTGGGCGTGATTCAAGAGGTGAATCCCCATCCGAATGCAGACCAACTTCGCGTGTGCAAGGTGGATGCCGGTCAAGATCATATTCTGCAAATTGTATGCGGTGGTTCGAACCTCTATGTGGGCGAGAAGGTCGCGGTTTCGGTGCCGGGGGCAATGGTTCGCTGGCATGGCGAAGGGGAGCCGGTCGAAATTAAGGCGGCGGAGCTTCGGGGCGTGCTGAGTGAAGGCATGATCTGCGGGGCGAGTGAGCTCGATCTAGAGCAGCTTTTCCCGGTAGAGGACGATCACATCATTATGGATTTGGCGGATTTTGAGGCCAAAGCCGGAGATTCCTTGGGTGTCGTCCTCGGCCTAGATGACTATATTTTAGAGATCGATAATAAGTCGATGACAAACCGACCGGATCTTTGGGGCCACTATGGGATGGCCAGAGAGCTTGCGGCGATCTATGGCACGAACTTGAAAGCGCTGCCAGTTTTCCAGCCAAGTGAAGACTTGCCGGTCTATCCGGTTCGCATTGAGACCGAAAAGTGCATGCGCTATACGGCGGCGGTCTATGAAAATGTTTCTGTGAAAGACTCGCCTTATTGGCTTCAGAAACGTCTGTGGTCAGTGGGTGTTCGCCCGATTAATAACTTGGTTGACATCACAAACTATGTCATGTTGGCGACCGGTCAGCCGACCCATGGTTTTGATTTGAACCATGTGCCGGATGGCATTGTTGTGCGTCAGGCCAAACAAGGGGAGCAGCTGGAACTTCTGGATGAGACCGTATTGGATTTAGAGCCGCAAGACATGTTGATCACAGATGGGCCGGAAGCGCTGGCTTTGGCCGGCGTCATGGGTGGCAAGAAGGACTCGATTCTGCCGGAAACCACCGGAATGATTCTGGAGCTTGCTTCCTTCCATGCCCTTTCGATCCGCAAAACGACGCAGCGTCACAATGTGAGAACGGAAGCGTCGACTAGATTCGAGAAGGCGGTGGATACGGCTCGTGTGGACCAGGCCTTGGGCTTGGCAAATCAACTCTTGCAAGAACTTGAGCCGGGGAGCCGTTTGGTGCAGTTTGGTGAGGCGAAAACGGCGGATACGAAAGCCACGGTGGTGGATCTGAGCTTGGCTTTTGTGAGCAGCCGAATTGGTCGCACAATCAGCGGGGCGGAAGTGCGGAAGTCGCTTGAGCCTCTGGGCTTCAAAATTCTTGAAGAGACTGATGAGCGGATGCTAGTTGAGTCTCCGGTCTGGCGTTCTACGGGGGATGTCAGCTTGCCGGATGATCTCTTAGAAGAAATTGCGCGTATGATCGGTTATGAGAATTTCGATTTCATTGCGCCGACGATTGTGCTGGATGGTTTCGTGAATCAGCCGGAGGTGGAACTGGAGCGTCGCTTGCGGGAGACTTTAGCATCAAGGGCTGGTTTCCAGGAGATTTTCACCTATCCTTGGGTGAAGGACGAGTTTATCGAAGCCTCGAGCCTCGACACGAGTGATTGGCTCAGTCTGGAACAGCCCCCGGCTCCGAATGAGCGATTGATCCGCGGGAGCCTGATTCCAGGCCTCATTGAGAGTGCGGCGTCGAACCTTCGCTATAGTGACCAATTCCGGATTTTTGAACTGACGCAAGTCTTCCGCAAAGGGAAAATGACGCCTTCTGAGCCTGGGGAAGTCTTACCTTGGCAAGAGAAGATTTTGGCCGCAGCGATTACCGGCAGTGACGCCAGGACCTTATTCCGTGAAGCGAAGGGGGTTCTGGAGGCTTTGCCGCGACTTGTGCAGATGGAAGCGCTCTCCTTTACGCAGGTCGAAAAGCCAACGTGGGCAGATCCCAAGATGTGGCTTCAGCTGACGAATGAGGCAGGTGAAGTGGTGGGTTCTTTGGGCTTGCTCTCGCTCAAGGCCGAGCGCCTTGCTGGCATTAAGCATCAGTTGGTGGTGCTCTTTGAGCTTCAGGTTGACCTTTTGAAACCGCTGCCGTCCAGGACAAACCACTACGAAGCGCTTCCTCATTACCCGGAGGTGTGGCAGGATTTGAACGTGGTGGTCCGAGAGGAGACGGAGTGGGCGGCTTTGGCCAAAGCCATCGAACCACTGGTGAAGCGCAGCCGCTTTGTTGAGGAGTACCGAGGCATTCAGCTCCCGCCGGGTACGAAGTCCTTGATTTTCCGCTACTGGCTGGGGTCGGATGAGAAGACCTTGACGGCGCAGGAGATTGAGGCGGCGAATAAAGAGATTTTGCGTACCTTGAGCGATCAGTGTGGGGCGAAGCTTCGTCTCTAAGTTTTGTAACGGTAGACCCTTCATAAAACTGCGGTTTCCTCTAGTATTGAGGTGATCCGCAGTTTTTTTCAGGAGGATATTATGGCTAGTGTATATGATTTTACAGTAAAAGATGCAAAGGGTAACGATGTGAAGCTGTCTGATTATAAGGGCAAGACTTTGTTGATCGTGAATGTTGCGAGTAAGTGTGGTTTCACGCCTCAGTATGAGGGCTTAGAGAAACTCTATCAGAAATATAAAGATGAGGGCCTGGTGATTCTGGGCTTCCCCAGCAATCATTTTAAGCAAGAACTGGACACGAATGATGAGATTCAGGATTTCTGCCGCGTGTCGTACGGGGTGACCTTCCCGGTTTTGGCCAAGGTGGAGCTCTTGGGTGAGAATCAGTCGCCGCTCTATGCTTACTTGACGGAAGAAGAGCCGGAAGAGTGGATTGATGTCCCGAAGGATCACAGACTCTATCAGCATTTCTATGATTTCCACGGTGGCGATTGGGGCCGGAATATTGTCTGGAATTTCAATAAGTTCCTCTTTGACAAGGACGGTAAATTGGTTGGTCGCTACACCTCACCGGTGACGCCGGAGGATCTGGACGAGAAGATTGCAAAAATTCTCTAAGACCTGGACCAGCTTGGTGCTTGAAGCAGGAATTTAATCTAGTTTGAAGCAAAGCCTGCCCTGAAATGGGGTGGGCTTGTTTTATACTTGTTTTTACTTCTTTTCTGAGAGGTGGTTCTATGCTCAAGCTAGAAGAATACATTTATAAACGCAAAAAAGAAGATGGGATAAATGAGCTGGATGTTGACAGATACGATCGGGGGATGCTTCTTAACGGAATAATATAAGTAAAAAATATCCATAATCATCTTGATATTGTTCCGATGTTAGAGCATACTGTCCTCGAAAGTGTGGTGAACCGTGTGGATTATATCAGCGTAAAACAGGCAGCGGAACAATGGGGCATTTCAGACCGCCGTGTTCGCGTGCTGTGTGAACAGGGGAAAATCGCAGACGTTGTCAAACAAGGCCGCTCCTGGCTCATTCCGGTTGACACAATCAAGCCGGTGGATGGGCGCACTCTGCGCAGAAGAATAATTCCGCAGGAATACGCCGTGCTTTTTTCGCGTGTGGATGCGCTCAAAGCTGAGCTGGATAAACGCCGCCCGCTTACGCAGGGCGAGCTGAGACGGTTGCAAGAGGAGTTTATTGTAGAATTTACCTACAACTCCAACGCCATTGAGGGCAATACACTGACACTTCGGGAAACGGCTCTGGTTTTAGAGGGCGTGACGATTGACAAAAAGCCGCTCAAAGACCACTTGGAGGCCGTCGGCCATCGCGATGCATTTTTGTATGTTCAACAGCTTGTCTCTGATAAGGTACCTGTGACCGAAAAGGTAATCAAGGATATTCACTCGCTTGTGTTGATGCACAGGCCGGAGGACAAGGGTGTATATCGCTCCATTCCCGTACGCATCATGGGCGCATACCATGAGCCACCGCAGCCGTATCTTGTGCCGGTACAGATGGAGCAGATAACCCATGAATTTGTCAAAGACAAACGGCATCCGATTGAGAGCACCGCTTTGTTCCATTTGGACTTTGAGGGCATCCATCCATTTATTGACGGCAATGGACGCACAGGACGGCTTGTCCTGAACCTCATGTTGATGCAATGCGGTTACCCTCCAATCAACGTGAAGTTCTCGGACAGGAAGCGTTATTACGACTGCTTTGACAGCTATTACAAAGACAAAACCGCCGCACCGATGGTGACGATGGTGGCCGAATATCTGGAAGAACGACTAAAGCAGTACCTTGATTTATTGAAATAAGGAGGCGAGTGCAACAGTCAATTCTCTAAGACCTGGACCTGCTTGGTGCCTGACGCTAGAATGTAATCCGATTTGAAGCAAAGCCTGCCCTGAAATGGGGTGGGCTTGTTTTATACTGTTTATAAGTTTGAAAGGGGGATTTCCTTATGACGTACACCTTGAATCACGAAGTACTGGGAGCAACTTTGCCCTATGTGATGTGTCACTTGGCACCGGGGCAGACGATCTATGCAGAAGCGGGAGCCATGTCATGGATGAGCCCGAATATTGCGTATGACACGAAGACTGGTGGGATTGGGAAGGCCTTTGGCCGCATGCTCAATAACGAGAGTTTCTTCTTGAGTTATTACACGGCGCAAGGCGGCCCAGGTGAGCTGGCGATTGCGACGAAGTTCCCTGGTTCGATTATTGCAATTGAGCTGGACAATACGAGGGGCTACGTCGTCCAGAAGTCGAGTTTTCTGGCGGCGACAATGGATGTGAAGCAGGAGCTGTTCTTCCAGAAGCGAATTGGTGCAGGCCTTTTCGGCGGGGAAGGCTTCATCATGCAACGCTTCTCCGGACGGGGCACCTTGCTTCTGGAAATTGACGGCTCGACCTGGACTCGCTACTTGCAGCCAGGAGAGCAGATCATTGTGGATACCGGTTGTTTGGCGTTCATGGATGATACCTGTCAAATCGATATCCAGACGGTGAAAGGCGTGAAGAACATGTTCTTCGGTGGGGAAGGCTTCTTCAACACGGTTGTCACAGGGCCGGGGAATGTGACTTTGCAGTCCCATCCGCTCTCAACGATCGCTGAATACTTCGGGCGTTTCACGAACAAGGGCTAAGCGCAAATGCCCCGTATCACTGCCTTATTTTCCGTTTTTCTTTTGTTGCACAAGTACTAAAAGTAAGACGATCAAAATCGCCAGGTCAAGTAAAAGGCCAAGAACCGCTAGGACCTCTGTAATCGGCTCTTTATCTAATACCGTGAAATGAGGAAACAAAGGGGGTATAATTTGT
>CAZCLL010000121.1:0-7980 GCA_964499555.1 uncultured Fastidiosipila sp. | reverse complement strand
CAATATGTTGAACTTGTATCCGTGCAGATCCTGACCAGCGTAATACATTATGTAATAGATCTGGACCGTTCTCTTGACTCTTACCTCACCTAGAACACACACCAAACCTAGAAAACACGGATATCTTCCTGAACAACACACCTGACACAAGAAGTACTTCCGCATACATAATCGTGACAATTTTATCGCACCATTTATTGCACCTACTTGTTAAATTTTATCAATTAACTCCAATACTGAATTGATAACATCATCAAAACTAATATCTTGTGCATAGCTAAAAGTTTTTTGATAGCTTTTCCATCTTGTCCTAATGGTGTTACTTTTCTTTATACTGTGAAGAATTTTAATCAGATCCGCCTTATCGTAATCTGAATTCCGATATTTAAACGTGTTGATACAAGCCTTTCTCAATTGCTGAAAATCTATACTATTCTGTTTTAAGTGCTTAATTATATATAGATCATAAAAATCTTTACTTCTGCTATTAAATATACCTTTTTGGTAAACAGTTTGGATTTTCTCTGCTAGTATTGTTTCTAGATTGTACGCACAAATATCAAAAATTTTGTCTCCAAAAATACTTTTGTATTTGTAATGAATATCGTTTGGTGTAATTGGATCTCCCGTTGCTATGTCAATCGGGATTATCTGTCTGATATTTTCCAGTTTGCAAAGAATCGTAATTCGGAATCCTCCATATTCATCATCTTTACGGATTTGCTCTATCTTTTGAATCTCGTGTGTTATCCCACTATCATTGTCATCATGAAGAATTCTTTGAAATGCATTCTTAATGTTCTCTTCTGTCAAGTTCATCCTTCTTACTAAGAAGTCGATATCTACCGTACTCCTCTGCTTTATCCCAATGACATTAGACAGCAGGAACCCACCTTTAACAATAAAATTTAGATTCTCGTCACTATCTGCAATCTTCTCTACTATGCTCTCTAAAAAATAAAAAGTTTGTACTGTATTGAAACTAAGCCCTGTCTCTTTCGACAGCTGGTGACATTTTGCTCTTAGCTTATCTTTATTCATAGACCAACTCCAAAATATCACTAACTTTGTCAACTATATTCATTTTCTCAGCATACGCATATAGTTTATTCAAATCTTTATCCCTATACCTTGCATATCTGTTAATGGTTTTTGAAAATAGTTCCGACTCAATTTCGTTTCGGTTCTTGACGATATCACAGATCGTTCTCTCCAGATTATATACCTTCACATGATTTCCAAACACTGTACTAGTGTAAGTAACACCCATATTGTAAGTATCTTTGGAAACAAAATGGATTTTAGCCCTCTCTCTTATACGGTGGGGATTATATCCTTTGTAAACAGTGACTTCCATTTTATCTGGGATTATGTCCGTGAACTGATGAAGATAAAGAGCAGATATATAAGAAAAAACAGCAACATCATACCTCTTATGAAAGAAAAAGTATTCATCATAATCCCCATATGAATTTATATAGATCCCTCTGTCTACTCGAGTAAGCTCTCCATTGTCCACCATTCGTGTGAGATATGTCGTAGGAATTCTTAGTTCATTAAGCTCTTTCGTCGTAATGATCCCGGCAGTTCTGTTCATTACATCTCTAATTTTTTGGGTGTAATTCATTGGTCTCCCCCCTCTCTGTTGCTTTTGTGCTTACATTATACTATTTATTAGCACAAAAGCAACAGTTCAAATGATTTCTTAGAGATCTTTTTCGCGTAATCAACCTCCCACCAGCTCTCTTCCCACCCCAAGTATCTTGCAACAATGAGGAAGCTTCTATCCCAACTTCAGTCAGAAAAGCCGCTAAGTGATAAGTAGTCATACCAATACATCGAATATCTTCTACATGGCAAAACGACCCAAGAGCCTAGGAATTCTAGTCTCTCAGATCGTTTCTTTATGAAAAATAGAGCCTAACTCTTACTGACGCTGATCTTCTGAATACCCCCGCCTTCTCACAACGAATAGGCAAGCTGCAAGAACAAAGACCAAGGTAGCCAAAACCGCATCAATGGCGCTTTCGCCCGTACTCGGTACCTGACCAGATTCACCTGACGGAGTCGTCGAAGCACTCGCTCCACCAGAACTCTCAGTGGGCTCCGTTGAGGTCTCCTCACTACTCCCCTCACCAAACGCAGAAGTTGTGGTGGTATCTGTAGAATCTGTTGTGCTACTCTCACTCGCTTCTGTCGTAGTCTCAGTTGTGCTCGTTTCAGATGCTTCAGTAGTGGTTTCACTAGAAGACGTCTCACTCGTGCTTGTTGTAATCTCCTCCGTTGTTGTAGTTGTCGTCGTAGCCTCCGCAGTCGTGGTCGTTGTGGCCTCCGCCGTCGTTGTTGTCGTAGGAGCAACCGTTGTAGTCGTTGTCGTAACCTCCGCTGTTGTCGTGGTCGTTGGTGCAACAGTCGTAGTAGTTGTAGTAGTTGTAGTAGGCTTCGCTGTTGTTGTTGTCGTTGGTGCAGCAGTCGTAGTTGTTGTCGTAACCTTCGCTGTTGTCGTTGTCGTCGGTGCAACAGTTGTAGTTGTTGTCGTGGGTTGCGCCGTCGTTGTGGTCGTTGGAGCAACAGTCGTAGTTGTTGTAGTAGGCTTCGCCGTCGTCGTGGTCGTTGGCGCAACAGTCGTAGTTGTTGTAGTAGGCTTCGCTGTTGTTGTGGTCGTTGGTGCAACAGTCGTAGTTGTCGTAGGGGCGACCGTTGTAGTTGTTGTCGTGGGTTGCGCTGTTGTTGTAGTCGTTGGTGCAACAGTCGTAGTTGTCGTGGTCGTTGGTGCAACCGTTGTCGTAGTTGTCGTAGGGGCGACCGTTGTAGTTGTAGTAGCCGCTGTCGTCGTTGTGGTCGTAACCTCCGCTGTCGTCGTTGTGGTCGTAACCTCCGCCGTAGTTGTCGTCTCATCCGGAATCCGCTCATTCAGGAACAGCACAGGATCGGACATGCTACCTACACCCGTGAAAACACTTGAGTCTTGCGAGCCTCCACCTAGACCAACGCTTCCATCTCCACCAGAACCAACACCAGAACCAGAGCCAGCTCCAGTACCAGTACCTTCACCTTCCCCATCACCCAGAATTGTCACCAGGCCATCAGCCACGGCAAAATGCAGCAGACGCCTTTCACGAGCATAGGAGTTCGGAGCCATGACCTCTTCGACCGTGTACGTCACGCCATTGGACAAGTTCGCAAAAAACACCAAGCCATCGGCATCGCTCTTCTCACGCGAAACCACGAGATCGCCGACTCGCAATTCAAATACCGCTTCAGGCAGGCCTAGAGTCAGGTTCGCTGCATCAACCTTCTTCAGGACAAGATGCGGGTTCGTTGTGCTGGTAGCCCAGGCTTTTGATTGGGCCAAAGCATAAGATCCCACACTCTTCGCAGCCAGAGGTGTGTCTTTACTGGAAGCTTTTACCTGGTTTGTAACGGTTGTTGCAGTTTGGTTGATGGGAACTAACTTCGTCTTGTAGTCAATACGATAGGCAGCGGGCACTTCGCCTTCCGGCGTATTTGGGAGGACAAAATACAACTTGTGATCCTTTGCATTGTACTCGACCAAGATCCGATCCCCCAGCTCCTCACTTGGCGGCAAGTAATTGATCACATGGGGGAAGTCCTCATAATCAAGATACAGGGTTTTCGCATTAGAAGACAAATTCCCTACGGCATTACGGGAGCGGCTGATTGAAAACTGGCTTAAATCTACGAGGCCATCCGCCAGAATTGCAAGTTTCAAATTCTCATCCAGTTGATCTTCGAGGACCAGATTCTCATAGGCTCTGCCAAAAGGCCGGAAGTCAATCGTCCATTCCAGAGGATTGGTGTCTGCCTTTGGCGAAGACTTCGTCAGAATAAATTCACGCAAACTAAACTCAACCCAATCATTGAGGCTCAGATCATCGTAATAAGTAATGCCCGCATAATTTCGTAGTGTACCTTGGCCTTTTTTGTCCTGACTCATGAAGGCGTCAAACGCTTCATCAGTCATTTCTACGGTAAAGACAAGGACATAAGGTGTTTTTAAATCAAGGAACGTCCACTCCAGCGTATCGTGCGTGACACCCGCACGAGTTCCCTGGCCTCGGGCATACGTCAACACGGCTGCCTGATCTGCTCCACGTAGGCGACCGGTTGCTTTGGCTCGGCGGATCATATTGCGACCGTCATCTTGGATATCTTGTTCTGAAACGCGAATCCCCGCCTGTTCATACTCGACTGCGTCGAAGAGCAAGAAATCGCTGCCATCAGCATAAGGCTTCAGCTGCCAGCCTTCCGGAAGATATTCAACGATTTTTACACCGTTACCAACACCGTTACCAACGTTGCCAACGTTACCAACGCCCGGATTGACCCGACCATAAAGACTAGGAAAGTCGATGCTGTGCGCATTTACACTGATCTTGAACTGCACCGTTCGGTCCTTGTAGTTAAACGACTGGCTCGTACCGGCTCGTAGAGAATCCTGATCAAGGTTTGCATCTTCTACTCTTTCTTCCGGTCGAGCAGAATGAATCAGGGCATCCTTCTTAAAGAAAGGAGCCAAGAAATGCACTCGATCCGATGCGGGGATGGACTTCAAGGTCTCCTCATGACCACTCAGCAAGACCGAGAAATTCTCATCAAAGGATTTCGCAGAAGACGCCTTCCAATTTCGCAAGAAAGCCGCCGGTGATGTCATCTGCGAATGCAAGGAGAATGAATAATTTTTGCTCTCGGTGAAACCAGTCACTCGCAACACATCACCCACACGTTCCCCATCCAAATAAACGGGGAAGACCTCCTCCACCAAGCCATCCGAACCACTTGTAAAACTCCCCTCAACATACACATGTTGATAATTCACAAGGTCGACTACGCGAGATGTGACATCACGTCCATCTGATGATAGCTGTGAAACACCCTGCTTCAACACATCGAAGTCAGCCTGGGGTAAGGTGTGGCCTAGGCGGCTTTGGCCGACAAGTAAAGAGCCCCGATGCGCCTGAAAATGCGCCTTATCCTTGTAGTAGAAGAAGTCGAACACACGCATCTCGTCGAGAGGCAATCGGCCTTCGAAACCCACCGTGAGATTCCACACTGCCTCCCCGTTCTTGATCAACTCACGGGTCTTCGGCAAATCCACCTTCTTCTCCAAACCCGCAAGTCCGGAGTAAAGGGCAATCGCGCTAGCACCTCCCTCGTAGGAGCAAAGGTGAAGCTTCGCCTGATTCGAGATGACGCCCTGGTCATTCAGGAAATTCGTAAAGGCCTCCTCCGCAAAAATCTGCTTCACGGTAAGACGATACTTCGTCCGCAAATTCGGGAAAAAATACCACTCACTACCCAGCGCATGCTCGTTCTTCGGGATGGCAATCGTGCTCGCGTGGTAGCTCGTTTCATCCCCGAAGTAGTAAATATTCTCCGGGAAAAGCGCCGGATCAACAGCGGGACATGCCGCAAGATCCATCGGGAGTGGGACCGTTTCACCCGGCCCTTTGCGCGTCACCTCCTGCGTGCCGCTGCCAGAAGCACCACTGTCAGAAGAACCCGAACCACGGTACACCGTCCAGCGAGAACCCTGCCACTCCTCGACGGTCAGTTCGGTGGCTTGGGGCTTTGGCAGCGAAGGACTCGTGCTGCTGACCAGATCCTCCAACCACACCGGCCCATGAGCGAAGCCCAGATGATCAATCTCGATGCTCCAAATCACCTCGCGCGTCCCGTTCGCCTCATTACTCGCCAAACGAAGTAGGCTCTTCCGAAGCTCAGGCACGCGGGTAATCTTCAAACTCGCTGTCGCCTTCTTCACCTGCCCCTTGGCATCCTGCAAGGTCGCCGTGTTCGTCACCGTTTTCGTAGTCTCACTCGCCTGCCACGGCACCGTCGTCTCGAAGTGCAAAGTCACAGACGTCCGCTCATCACCCTCGGCAAAAGCATAAGTCAAAACCTTCGTCGCCGCATCGTAGCTAGCCTCTGCCGGCACCCCATCGATGTGGAAAGTCCCCGGCACCAAATCGCCCACCCCCAGCAGCTCATCCGAGAAACGCAGGGAAGCGAGACTACCCGGCGCCCCATTGCGCAGCTTACCTAGCGTCACCGTCCAGCGAATTTGGCTCGTGTTGATGGCTTCGGCGGCTTTGGTAAGCTGAAGCGTCTCCTCCACCTCCTGCGGCACATGCGTCAACGTCTTATCAAAAATCTGCACTGTCTGCCCCGGTGTCTCCTGATCATCCAGCAAGCTCGAATCCACCTCAAAGGTCGCCTCAAAACCCGCTCGAATCGTCGTCTCCGCCTCCGGTTCAAAGTCAAAAAACTTCGGATCCCCTGCATCGTCCACCGTCGTAAACTTCAAGTCCGCATAAGAATCCCCCGTCGCCTGGTCATAGCGAAAATTCACCGTCCCCACGACCCGCCCATCGGCATAAAACGTGAAGGTATCCTCCCCACGCTACTTGATATATTTCCCCAAGTACAGCGCCGCGAAGTCTCCCGCATCCACGTAATCCGCGGCCGTCTTCCCCAAAATCCGCTCATTTCCGTCCTTGATCACATCAAACGAAAACGCAAACGACAGATGAAACGGCCGTGCATAATTCAAGCGCTCCGTCACCTCTTCCCCATCCTGCGTAATATGCTGTTCAATCCCTCTGAGCAGGCTCTCCACATCTTTCGCCTGTTCCTCGGTGTTTCCCTCGGCCAAAGCCGCCTTTCCCACGTTCTCCGTAGCCCTCGTCCTCTCGGCCAAAGCCGCCGCCACCACTTCACCCTCCGCCTCTTGTGTGGCAGAAAGGTCCGTGATCTCGTCGTTGCTGATCTCGTAATTGTTGATCTTTTTATTGTTGATCTCGTAATTGGCTGGCGTGAAAGGGGTGAAACTTGACACCAATAGACTGGTGATCAGAAGGCTTGGTAGTAAAAGTTTCTGCAATACGTTCTTATGTTGGAATACTATTGTTTTTGTCCTTAAATTCTTCAGGAATCTCATTTCGCAGTCCTCCAAAGCGGAATAAGCCATTTTCCCTGATTCTAATCAAAGGCCATTTTCTCTTCAATTCGCCATCTAGCCGAATTTCCTGCAGCAATTCGCATAATATTTGGCTTTGATTTTGTCTTTAGGGGACATAATAGACAAAAGGAATGGGATGTGTTGATGTTGTGGTGACAAGTAGGATGAGCATATTCGAGGCTGCACGACTTTGAGGATCGTATATGTGGTCATTCAAGGAAAATTAAAATAGTGTTATAGTTATTATATGTAAAGCACCTAATTTATGCGCTATGGACGAAAGGTATATTATTAATGCATCGGTTGTCGGATCAATAAGCTCTTTCGTTCACCAAAGGAATGTATTATGAGTATAAACAACGACTTCTTGAATAAGATTATAGATTTTAAGACGTCAGATGGAATTGTTGTTACAGGATATCTTACAAAACCAGGTTCAAATATATGGCTTGTTGGGCGCTTAAGAATTGAGGATTACAGGACAATTGTAGATGACCAATCAATTAATCTTATTGGTACACTAAAAAATAGAAGTGTCTGGCTTAATAATGGCAATATATCATCATCTTCTATAAATAGTGTTGAGCCAGAGTTTGAGCTGGAATATGTAAATATCAATTATTTACCTTCAGAAGTATTTATTGGTGAAAAAGATAGTGAATTTACTCAGCCTCTTTTCAAATCGATTTCCATGAAATTGCCAGAATTAAGTTGGTTTTTTAATGGGAGAATATCCATAAATTTTGACAGTAGTGGTCATCTGGAGATACCAACTGATGTGAACTCGATCTTCTTACAACATCATGTAAACGATGATATGACCATCTCAATCAGTGGAGAAACTTCTATCTCAAGAAAAAGATCCTACTTAGGTTATAGTGTTACATTTAATGTAAGAATCGAATTTGCTGAAAGTGGAACACTAAGCAGTGTCCTTAAAGAAACTAGTACTTAGTAGCATCTAAAACTTGTACAAAATGCTTCTATATGATAGGATA
>CAZCLL010000120.1:0-8157 GCA_964499555.1 uncultured Fastidiosipila sp. | reverse complement strand
CACCTCACCATCTTTCATGCACCGAACTGGCGCACCTATCGTGTTGATTTTCGATGAAATCTGGAATCCCATCACCCAAACAGTAAACTCACCCACAATTATCGTGTTTATTTTCGATTAAATCCGGAAGCCCATCACCCATACAGTAAACTCACCCACAACTATCGTGTTGATTTTCGATTAAATCCGGAATCCCATCACCCAAACAGCAAACTCACCCACAACTATCGTGTTGATTTTCGATTAAATCCGGAATCCCATCACCCAAACAGTAAACTCACCCTCAACTATCATGTTGATTTTCGATTAAATCTGGAATCCCATCACCCAAACAGCAAACTCCACCTCAACTATCATGTTGATTTTCGATTAAATCCGGAATCCTATCACCCAAACAGTAAACTCACCCACAACTATCGTGTTGATTTTCGACTAAATCCGGAACCGGACCATCCAATAAGGCCTCGTTCCACCCAACACACCACCCCATCCCCCAAAATCCATAACCACCCAACCCAAATCCACCAAAACGGTATAATGAGTGAGTGGCTCGGGCACCTGGTCAACTCATACCAATCACAAACAAACACAAACCACATCAAACACAAACACAAAAACAAACCACATCAAACCACATCAAACCAGCCCCACCCCACCCGACCAACAACGAAAGAGGCCCTCATGAAATCACAGCGCATCTGGCAGTACATTCTGGCAATCCTCCCCCTCGCCATCGTCCTTTTCGCCTTCCCACAAATCAATGACACCATCCCCGCCCATTACGGCTTCAATGGTATCGTTGACCGCTGGGGTAGCAAGTATGAACTCCTCACCCTGCCAAGCATCTCGCTGATCCTCGGCATCTTTTCCGACCTCATTCTCTGGGCCAAACGAGAACCAGAATGGGACCTCGATGAGGCTCCTGACCAAGAATCATCCAGACCCAGCGCCTCATCCACCAATACCAACTCATCCACCCAAACCACCTCATCCACCCAAACCACCTCATCCACCTCAACCTCCAAAACCACCCCACTCACCCCCAACAAACCCCTAACCAACAAACCCCAAAACAAACCCAATACCACCCAATCCAACCAAACCAACCAAACCACCTGGGTCCGCTCCACCCTACTCATCATCCTCTCCATCTTCCTCGCCCTCACCATCGCCACCATCTACATGGCCGCAAACCAACTCGAGCAAATCTACTCCACCGACCCGCAAAACCTCCAAAACCTCCCCAATCTATACACCATCATCGGCGCAATCCTTATCATCATGGGCATCGCCATGCCCTTCGTCCCCCGCAATCAATTCATCGGCGCCCGCACCACCTGGGCTCTCAAAAACGACACCAACTGGAAACGCGCCCAAAAATTCGGCAGCCTCTCCGTCATCCTTACCGGCGCCGCAATCCTTCTCATCTCCCTCTTCTTCGAGCCCGGCCTCACAACCGTCCTCACCCTCATCATCGTCGTCGCCCTAGGCGTCGTAAACATCCTCTACAGCTGGTCCCGCACCAAAGAAGACGCCGATACCGCAGCCGAAGACGCAGCCGAAGAGCAAGCCGAAGACCAACCAACCACAACACCCGAAACCTCACCCACCACCACCGAATCCACCACCGAAACAACCACAACAACAACACCCGACCACCCCACCACACACACCAACGAGGCCAACCATGAATGAACACTGGGAATACAAACTAAATCCGACCGAGAAAGAGCTCGCATCGCTCCTCCTCGCCCACCTCCAGCACTACCCCGAGGCCACCCTCCCGGACCTCGTCAAACTCCTCTACCAGCGCGCCCACGGCCCCGGCCACCTCGTCACCAGCGAGTCCTCCAGTCTCTCTCGTCTTCAAGAAGAGGCCAAAGCCGCCGCCCCCACCCCTCACCTCATTGAAAATTTAGGCAATGGCTTCGTGCGCATCCAAATCGGAAGCTGGTCCCAAACCGGTCTCAGTCTCCCCATCCTCAACCGAATGTTCATCCAAACCCCTCTAAATCACGAAACCCAAACCCCACAAGAAGATGCCCAAACCACATTCCATAACTCCCTATCCATCCTAGAAAAATTCTGCGCCCTCAACATCCTTCCATTCGACCTCACAGAATCTCGCACCTGGCTCACCGCCTACAAAGAAAAAGGCTCCCCCATCCAAAGCCACACCAACCACTATCGCCAAACCTACAAACCAGCCTACCGCGTCATCGACGCCAACTATGTTCCCCTTTTCCCCCTCCTCGCCAAGCTAGAATCCCAACTAGCCAGCATCAGCAACGCCACAACCCAAACCACAACCCCTTCCCTCACCATCGCCATTGACGGCCGCAGCGGCTCTGGCAAAAGCACCGTCGCCAAACTCCTAGCCGGCCTCTTCCCGTCCACCATCATCGAAGTCGACGACTTCTTCCTCCCACAAGAAAAACGCACCCCCGAACGGTACGCCGAACCCGGTGGCAACGTCGACTACGAGCGCTTCCAAGAAGAAGTCGCCCAGCCCTTACAATCACACAAAAAAACCTTCTCCTACCGCATCTTCGACTGCTCCATCATGGACTTCAACGGCGTAAAACAAGTCCCCGAAACCACCCTCACTATCATCGAAGGCTCCTACAGCCAAAGCCCCCGATTCGGCCGCTACTACGACATGGCCATCTTCGTCGACATCGACCCAGAAACACAAATCGCCCGCATCAAAAAAAGGAACCCCCACATGGCCGATCGCTTCGCCAGTACCTGGATTCCATTAGAAGAAAAATATTTCGCAACCTACCAGGTCGCCTCAAACGCAGACTTCATCGTCCGCCTACCCTAGCCAAAGCCGCAACCACCTTCAACCGCTGCGCAAACTGCTCCTCACACCGACCCGAGCCTCTCCCCGCGCTCCGCGAGCAAGCACCCACCGCGCCTGAGCCGCGCCCGATCCGCACCGCACAACCAGCATCACAACCAGCCTGCGCACCACCCCCAACAACGAAGCGCCCCCCCCAACAACCGCACCACCCCCAACAACCAAGCGACCACCAACCCCCAACCTACACCCCAGCAACCTCCAGCTCCCCCAGCCTCCGGATCACAAAATCTGCAATCAGCCGATGCCCATCCTCATTCGGATGAATCCCATCACTACACATATAATCCTCCGGGTGAAAACTCAGCAAAAAAGGCCGCCGAATATCCAAATACAAAGACTTCGTCTCCTGCGCCAAAGACGCAATCGCCGCATTATACGCCTCATGCCACTGATAAATCGTCCGCGTCGTCCCGCGAAGCCAGCGCAACACATTCTCCTTATTCAACGCCCGAGAAAACGTCTCAAAATACCGATCCGCATCCAAAGGCGGCAAACTCAACAACACCGGCGTCAACCCTCGCCCCTTCAGCTTCCGAATCAGCCCTCGATACTCATCCGTAAACCGCTCAAACGGCACATTCGGCTTATGCACCGCATCCGGCCGCTCACTAATCTCCGGCCAGAGAAAATCACAATCATTCCCCCCAAACTCCAGAATCACCAAGCCCTTCTCCGGCAGCTTATCCTGGTGCCGATCAAAAATATGCAGCCCCTTCACCACCGTCGCCCCAAACATCGACAAATTCTTCACCGTCGCCCCCAGCGCCTCCGCCACAAGCGAAATAAAACTCCCAGGCGTCTTCTCATACCGCCCGCACGCCTCATTCAAGACAATCCCCTTACTCACCGAATCGCCCAGCACCAGCCACTCACCATCCACCGTAATCCGCTCATTATCGATCTGCAACATAGGATCCACTCCCTCACATACAATCTAGTAATTGAAACTATATTTAATAGTTTTCAATATGTCAATAGCTGATTCATGACACGACCATTAAATTCTAGTAAAATATCACTATCCACCACACCTAAGGAGATTCTTATGGCCAAAGCCGCAGCCCCCCAACTTCCCCCCACACCGCAAGAGGCGACGAACCCCCAAGAGCCCCAAACCCCGACCACCATCGAAACCCTCCGCAAAAACCGTCCCGCCCCCTGGGACCAATTCCCCGACCTCGACCTCTACATGGACCAGCTCCTCAACTACGTCAACCGCCAGCAGCCCTTCCCCGAAGAAGAAACCGCCCTCACCAAGTCCATGGTCAACAACTACATCAAGCAAGAAATCATCACGCGCCCCAACGGCAAGCGCTACAAGCAAGAGCACATCGCCCAGCTCACTATGCTCTCCCTCCTCAAAGAAATCCTCCCCATCCAGGACTGCCAAGCCCTCTTCCAAGAAGTCGGCCTCTACGAGCACACAAAAAAGACCTACGAAGCCTTCCTCGTAAGTCTCGACGACGCCCTCACCAACACAGCCGATCTCTTGGCCAAAGCCGCCGACTCCACCCCCGGCAACAACACCGACCCCACAGCCAGCTCCAAGCTCGGCACAACCGCCCTGCAATTTGCCCTATTCAGCTACGCAAGTCGCCGCGTCGCCATGGCACTCTTAGACGAAGCAAAAAACCTCACCACAACAGAACCGGAAACAGCCAGCAGCAAGCCAGACACCAAATAAAACCCAACAACAAGCCCAGGACAACTCTTACCGAATCTGCCCCGTCCCGTGCACCTTATATTTATACGAAACCAGAGCTTCCAGCCCCATCGGCCCTCTGGCATGTAACTTCTGTGTCGAAATCCCAAGCTCGCCACCGAAGCCAAACTCGCCACCATCCGTAAAACGAGGTGACGCATTCACATACACAACCGCCGCATCTACCGTATTGAGGAACAACTCAGCCGTCTCCGCATTCTCCGTCACAATCGTCTCCGAATGCTCCGTACCATACTTCCGGATATGCTCCATCGCCTCCGTCACATCAGGAACCACTCGAACCGCCAGAATATAATCGTTATATTCCGTCTCGTAATCCGCCTCCGTAGCCCGCACAAAATCGCCACCCAATATCGCAGCCGAAGCCTCATCAATCCGAAGCTCACACTTCCCTTCCAGTACAGTCGCCGCCAAAGGCAAGAAAGCCCCGGCAATCCCCTCATGCACCAAAAGCGTCTCAATCGCATTGCAAACCGACGGCCTTTGCAACTTCCCATTCACCAGAATCGCCGCCGCCATCTCAAGATCCGCCGCCTCATCCACATACAAATGACAATTCCCCTCACCCGTACGAATCACAGGGACCCGGGACTCATTCACCACGCGCCGAATCAAACCTTGCCCGCCTCGCGGAATCAACACATCAACAAAATCATTACACTGCATTAGCACAGCACTGCCCTCGCGGCTCGTATCCTCCAGATGCTGAATCAACAAAGGATCCAGCCCCTCCTCTACAAGCGCCTCCTGAAACAGACCCGCCAGAAACTCATTACTCAGATAAGCAGCCGAACCACCGCGCAAAATCACGGCATTCCCCGCCTTAAAAATCAAAGACCCCGCTTCAATCGTCACATTCGGCCGCGCTTCATAAATAATCCCAACCAGCCCCAGAGGCACTGTCACTCGCTCAATCGCAAGTCCATTTTCCAGCGTCCACGCCTTCTGCACCTGGCCCAGAGGATCCGGCAAATCCGCCACCTCACGAAGCCCCTTAATCATCGTCAAAACCCGAGACTCCGTCAGCTTCAAGCGATCTTGCATCGGCACCGGCAAACCATCCGCCACCGCCTTCTCGAGATCCACCTCATTCGCCAGCAACAACTCCGCCTCACGTGCAACAATCAAGTCCGCAGTCCGCCTCAGCACCGAGTTCCGCTTCTCCAAAAAAGGAATCCCCTTCGTCCAAGCCTCCTTGCCCCTCCGTGCCTGCTCCGTGACCGTCAGCACCGCCCCAACAGCATCAATATCAATACCACCACAAAGATAAACTAACTCATCCATCACAAAGCCTCCACAAACTCGCTGCCCACAGCCTCGCCATCCAACAAATCATACAAAATATTAGGATCCGCACCATTCAAAACAAACGTCCGCACCCCGCTCGGCACCGCAATCCTCGCCGCATCAAGCTTCGTCTTCATGCCGCCCGTCCCGCGAGAACTCCCCGCCCCGGACACCATATCCACCAACTTCGGATCCCCAATATCCACCAACTCCATCAGCGAAGCACGCTCATCCGTCCTGGGATCCTTGTCATAAAAACCATCAATATCCGACAGCATCACCAACGTATCCGCCTGCAAAAGCCTCGCCACCCGCGCCGACAAACTATCATTATCTCCATGATGAATCTCAAACACCGACACCGTATCATTCTCATTAATCACCGGCAAAATCCTCGAACGCAGCAAACACTCCAAAGTATTCACCACATGCCGACTCTCCTCCGGATTCACCAAATCCTGCGACGTCAACAAAATCTGCGCAATCGTCCGATTATGCTCCGAAAAATTCTTATCATAGTAATACATCAGCTCACACTGACCCACCGCCGCACACGCTTGCAGCATCGGCGTATCCTTTGGCCTCTCCAGAAGCCCCAACTTCCCCATCCCAATCGCAATCGCACCCGACGACACCAGAATCACCTCCAGATTGCGGTTCGCCAAATCCGACAAAACCTCCACGAGCTTCGCCGACCGCCTGATATTCTGTTGCCCATTCGGATACGTCAGGGTCGAAGTTCCAACCTTCACCACAATTCTCTTCACACGATGCGCCGAAACACTCATACCATCCTCCGTAAGCTCTTTAGGCCAAAGCCGCCTCCCCCCACTCCCTACGCCCCCATAAAAAACAGAGAAAACGCAAGCAGCAAATCACAAGGCACCCAGCCAAGGGACTTCATCATACCATCAAACCAACCCGAATCTCTCACCAGAAACACCGATCAGATTCACAGATCAGAATCACAAATCACAATCAAGAGCCTTAGCCCAAGATCCCTTTAATAATGCGGCTCACCTCACCGCCATCCGCTTGCCCTTGCACCAAAGGCAAAACCGCCTTCATCACCCGGCCCATATCCTTCATCGAACTCGCTCCGAGAACCTCAATCTGCTCCCGAATAATCGTAGTCAACTTCGCCTCATCCAGCTGCTCAGGCAAATACGCTTCCAAAATCGCAATCTCGCCCTCCGCCTTCTCGCTCAAATCCGGCCGATCCGTCCCAATCTCCGCCAGAAGCTCCCGCCTCTTCTTCACCTCTCTTTGAATCACAGCCAAGGCCACCTTATCATCCGCCTCAATCTGCTCATCCTTCTCCACTTGCAAAATCCCAGCCCGCACAAGCTGAACAATCTCCTTGCGAACCAGATCCTTCTCCTTCATCGCCGCCTTAAAATCAAGCGCCAACTGCTCCTTCAAACTCATCTTCCAATCCCCTTCCATAACTTACTCAAAATCTCAATCCAAACGCTTACCCAACTATCAAAAAAACCTGCCGCCCGAAGAGATCCCTCTAAAGCGGAATCCTCTGGCAACAGGCATTTCATCGTCTTCACTTGCGAAGCGTCGAAGCATCCAAGCTCCTCATCGTGTCACGTCCTAGACCCTAAACCCAAAGCCTAGAACCTAGAACCAAAACCTTAGTGCTTTCTCTTACGAGCAGCCTCAGACTTCTTCTTCTTCTTGACACTAGGCTTCTCATAATGCTCTCTCTTACGCACCTCAGCAAGAACACCGGAGCGTGCAATAGAACGCTTAAAACGGCGAAGGGCACTATCCAAAGACTCATTATCTTTCACATGGATTTCTGACATAAATTTCACCCCTTCCCCAGCGCCGTTTGAACATTGGCAAACCCAACATCACGCTAGCAGAACCCCATTATAAATCCAATTCCCCCCGCGGTCAATCACCCTCCAGAGGCCAAAGCCGCCCCCCACAACCTTCTCCCCCATCTCCAGCCCCTCCCACACACCACCAGATCAAGAAAGGAACCCCACACCCAACTTACCCCTCTCACAACCAGTTCATCCCAAACCTCTAGCGAGTAATTTTGAAGGTGCGCTACACTACGACGATTGCTTCACCCGCCACTTCCCCCCAAAATCCACTTCCCCCAAAAAATTTCCTCACCATCTGAATCTCTACCTCAACCATCTTGTTGATTTTCGATTAAATGGTTCGAGTGTCAAAATTCAAAAATTGGGCTAAAAGGGCTTGCGTAGTGTAATATGTTGTGATATAATCTAGACATACAATTACAGATGGGGTGAGTAAG
>CAZCLL010000119.1:5958-8241 GCA_964499555.1 uncultured Fastidiosipila sp. | reverse complement strand
ACCTGGGAGACCGTTCAGCGCATACGCGCCGGGCGGCGTCAGGTTCAAAGAAAAACCTACGAAAAGAGCGCGCTCGAGGGAACGGTATACTGCCTTGACTGCGGCGACCGCCTTTACGCAAAGCGGACTTCATTGAAAAACAGCGACGGCTCGTTCAGAAAGTATTGTCATTTTGTCTGCCGCAACTCGCGTACATATTCCGACCTCCCTACTTGCTCGCCGCACTCCATTCTGCGGGAGAACCTCGAAACGATTGTATTGAAAGACCTTCAACGTGTTCTGACGCTGGCAAAGGCGGACGAGCAAAGATTTGCTGAAAAGCTGAGCTACGCATCACGCAAGGAGAGCCAGCGTGGTATCAGGAAGGCTGAAAGTGAGCTTAACAAGGCGAAGAACCGAATCGGAGCCATCGACCGCGTCATCACGAAGATATACGAGGACAACGTCGAGGGTAAAATCAGCGACGAGCGGTTCGGTACGATGCTCGCCAGTTATGAGAGCGAACAAGCCCAACTAAACGCGCGGGTGGCGGAGTTGGAACTTCTCCTCGGCACGGCGTCTGAGCAAACCGAGAACATCGAGAGCTTCCTTCGGCTGGTGCGCTCCTACACCGCGATTACAGAACTGACTGCTGAGGTGGTGCACGAGTTCATAGAAAAGGTATTTGTTGGAGAAACCGTCTACACTCCGCCGAAATACAGCCACTGGGGCAGGGAAAAGACACAGGAAATCAAGATCATCTACAACTACCTCGGCGACATCTCCGGAACCATCAAGGAGACTACCTCAGGTGTTGAGTAAAGCCCGACGCTTTACTCAAACAATTTGCGGCTGATCGCAATCGCACTTGCCCGGCTGTTGACATTTAGTTTTGCGTAAATATTGGTCGTGTGAAATTTCACGGTTCGAACTGTGATGTCTAGCTCCTGGGCGATTTCACTGTTCTTGAAGCCACGCACCAAAAACCGGAGGACTTGCTTTTCCGTTTGCGTCAAGGGTTGCATCGGAAGGTTTTGGGGCTGGAGATAATCGGGGTATAGCTGAGCGTATCGCCTTACCTCGCGAACCATTGATTGGCGATATTTACTGGGGGATTGCACCTTCCCGTCGGTGAGCAAGGGAAGAAGCGCCGCCCCCTCCTCAGCGGGCAGACGGATGAATCTGTAGCGTTCCATCGCTTCGAGCGCCTGTTCCAGCGGGACATTCCAGTCATCCTGGCCCATCCGATACTGGGCGATCCCGAGCAACATGCGTGCTTCCATCAAGCAGTAGCTTTGCTCGCTCATTTCAAAGTAAGGAATCATTCGCATCAGCAGTGCGATAGCCGCCAATTCATCCCCTTGCAAAAGGTAGCATCGCGCCTTGACCATGTACTGATATCGATTCAGAAAGTCAAACTCGCCAACCTCATCTGGTGCCGTCTCTTTCATCCATCGGCCGACTTCGGCTATCTTCCCCTCGAGAAGCAAGAGCCGCGTTCCAAAGGCTCGAATGTTCGCAGCCAGTCTGGCGTTGCCTTCCGCCTTTGCCTTCTGCTCCAAGCCATTCAAATTCCGACTGGCAGAAGCCGTATCGCCCCGCATGATCGAAAGACGCATAATGGAAGCAACGGCGGCAAAATAGACATCCAGCGCACCTGCATGTTCCGCCAGATTCATGGCGGATGTGGCGTGAATCATCACCTCGGTCATGTCCTTTAGCGTGCAACGCTCCAGTTTGCTTTCCGCGAGCCCCGCGTCGGCAATACCAATCCCCGCCTTGCCGAGGAGAAATTCGAGGGGCTTTCTGAAGAACCGGTACAATTGCTCGTCCCTATTGCTCCAATGACAAAAGTCTTTGGCTCCGTGCATCAGGCTTGGCATGCCACTGGTCGCGCTAATGCCCTGAATGGATTGATCCTCACTTTGCATGAGCTTCACTACATCAAGAATCACCTTAGCGATCTTGGCGCTCCCTCGATGTGGCAGCCCGATTCGCATAAATGCAAGCCTTTCCATGGCCGTTTTCCGCTCGGGATCGATCCTGCTTCTAGAATGATAGAAGCGCTCGAGCCGATCATACCAATATTCGCTCTCTTTTTCCTGCAAAGACATGGAGTATATCATGCTAATCGAGCACATCAATTCAGGAGATTGCTCAATCAGCGCCGATGGCAGAGCGAGGTAATACCCCCTCAACTCCAGAAAGCAGGTTGTGTAAGGCGGTCGCCGCGTGTGGCGGATGAGCAGCTCCGTGAGTTTGTCCCAATCGTTTACCTGCTGAAAGCAGTGGAGCGCACGGGGA
>CAZCLL010000119.1:4674-5948 GCA_964499555.1 uncultured Fastidiosipila sp. | reverse complement strand
TTCATAGTAAAGTCCCGCGCGTCGCCAGATGTTGCCGGTCGCCACATCCGAGCATTTTCTCTTTTGATAATACATGAGAAATTGATGAAACAGGCGAGGGATGACGTAGCTTCCCGGAGCGATTGCAGAAATGCATTTGCCGCGGTGCGTAATTTCGTCCAGAACCTGAATGATGCCGCTATCGCCGCTGATCATCTCCGCCATGCGCAGAGTGAATTCCGAAAATTGAGCCACCTTAAGCAAGAACGCCTGCGCTTCTCGGGACAATCGCAAGAAAACGACCTGCTCCAGATAGTCAAAGACAGCCTGCTTCGCTTTCCGGGTGGTCTGTTCTATACAGGCCGCGCCGTCATTGAGAAGCTCCGCGAGACAATCGATCGCAACCGGATACCCATTGCTTTCCTTGATTAAAAAAGTAGAATTCTCCGCCGAATATGGGAAATTTGCCTCAGCCAAATACGAATCGACCACATCGCGGCTCAAGCGGAGAGATGTCTGGTCAAGTATCGCGAGCTGACCGGTCAACAAAAACGGACAAAGCAATGACGGAAGCTCCGACCTGCTGATGAGTATGTACTGTTTGCCCGATGCCTCCGTCAGCAGAGGCATCAGGTGTTTTTGCATTTCTTCATCCGACAGTTCCTGCAAGTCATCAATTGCCACGACCGACGATTTTTTCGGGTCGCTTTCGGGGATAAATAGCATGCGTGCGGAAACAAACCGGGCATTGCCCCGAGCGCGAGCCCATTCCCTTATGGCGACGGTTTTCCCCCATCCGGCATGAGCACTGACATATACAATCTTGCGGCCGCGCATTTTCACGTCTAAGTCATTGTAAAACGCGCTTCGATCAAATAAAACCTTGCTGAATTCCATGGAAACCTCCAGATTGTCTCCTCACTAGAATAATGCAAAAAGCCTTCATCCGCAAGCGCAATTGGTTAATTGTGCAGTTTATTCCGAAATCCGTTTCGCGTGCCCAACAAAAAAGGCCTGCCGCTTTTCGCGCGCAGGCCTCTCGAAATGCACTTGTTTATTCCGCGGCATCGGAGCCCGATTCGATGGGACTCAGCGAGGAGATGATCGTCTGACCGATGACGGCAAAGGCTTCGTCAGAGGCCGGTGTGAAGGAAAAGACATACATTCCGCCTGCGCCATCCGCAAACGCCATTCCGCTCACATCCTGCTCGGTGATGTCGTATCCGACGACGCCGATGCCGTTAATGATGAGCTGTGTCACGTTTTCATAACCGGCTTCCGTCAGTTGAGCGGCG
>CAZCLL010000119.1:1321-4664 GCA_964499555.1 uncultured Fastidiosipila sp. | reverse complement strand
TGTCACTTCGGTTTCGGTATAGCTAACCGCCATCGCGTACACGCCGTCCGCGGATGTCGCGGCGTAATATGTGCCGGACGCCAGCATCTCGTCGGTGATCTCCACACTAATCCAATCGGAAGGGAGATAGACCATGAAGCCGTCGTCATCAAATGTCAGCCAGGCACCTTCATAGGACGCGGTGGTCTCGTCAAAGACGATTTCCGGGATCGCCGTTTCCGTGGTTTCGGCGTACGCGCACGTGCTTACGAAGCACAGCATCATGAGGGCCATCAGGGTAGCAAAGGTTCGTTTCATTGTAGGTACACTCCTTTTGTTACGGTTGCAGTTATTGAAGACTGTTCGACGCGGACAAACAACTCAGAAGCTCAGAATGATTCTATGAAGGCGAACCGCCTCCTGAAAAACAAAAGCCTCCTTATTTTCTTGCCGGGTTTGCTGCGCGAGCGTCTACTACCAGAGTATTATACACGGAGCTGGCGCGCTTGTCACCGTACCAAAGTACAGGTGTGCCGTTTTTATCAGCGCTGGAACGCAGGAAATCACGAGGATGTGAACTGATCAAGAAGCATGCAAAACATAGACAAAAGAGCGCGTTAGCCACGGAGGATGTCGCTGAATAAGGTGAGCCAACCAAAAATGATATATGCGGTGAAAACCATGGTCAATGGGTTGCGATGGAAATATGCACAGTGTGAACTCTGGGATTCCAGCGTTCACGCCCATTTTTTAGCCGCTGGGGTATCGTCCATAAGGCGTATCTACTGATCAGGGCAGGAGCGGGACAAGCGTATCTGGGCGTCCAGCTTTTCAGCGGATGATAAAAGATGCACGCGAAAGGAAGCTGGATATCATTTTGGTAAAATCCATCTCCCGTTTTTCGCGCAACGTGGCGGATGCGCAGAAGTATGTATATGAGCTGAAGGAACTGGGATACGACACGGACAAGAGCGGAAAGCTCGTGCCGAATGAGGATGCGTGGATCGTCCGGCAAATCTTCAGTGACTATGCGGCGGGGCTTCTGCCCGCGCGGATCGCGAAGCGTCTCGATGAAGCCGGAGCAAAGCGATTGCGCTGCGACAAGCCTTTCGAGATTTCAATTATTATGAAGATTCTTCATAATGAGCTGTATGTAGGCGATCGGCTGCTGCAAAAGGAGGCACCGCATCACTATCTGACCAAGCGCCCTGACCCGACAGAGCCATACGCCAGCTACTACATATCCAACGACCACAAGCCGATCATAAACCGGGAAACGTGGGATCGCGCGAAGGCGCTTCTTGAACGACGAAAGAGTGAAAGGCAAGAGGGTGTCCACATCCGCGAGAAGACGCATTTTCTTTACGGCAAAGTGTTTTGCGCGGACTGCGGCGCTCCTTACAGGCGGAGGACCATGCGGCGCGGCGAGGCACTCGTCAAGGCCTGGAACTGCGCCGAGCGCCAGAAAGGCAAGCAGGGGAACGGCTGCAAGAATGTCATCATCCGCGAGGATGAACTGCTTAAAACCATCACCGAAAAGCTGGGCTGGGACTGGGGCGATGCCGAGCGCTTTGACGCGGATCACTTCATGACGATGGTACGGCGCGTGGAGATAAGCGTCGGGGGCGTGATGGTTGAGCTGATGGAATCGGCGTGAATAAAGAAAATTGCGCCGCTTCATCTGCAACTTCACCCGATAATGCTTGATAGAATCGGCCTGAAATGGTATACTTATCTTGGGTTTTTATAAGCGTAGATTGCCTTTGAAGGCATATGCAATGCGGGCATGCATGAAAGGAGGCTGCTGTATGGAAATGAGAAAACTGCCGATTGGGGTTGACAGTTTTGAAAAGCTCCGCACGGAAGGCTTCTACTATATAGACAAAACCCTGCTCATTCGAGATTTACTGAACGGGTGGGGCGAAGTGAATCTGTTTACGCGCCCGCGCCGTTTTGGCAAGACGCTGAACATGAGTATGCTGAAATCCTTCTTTGAAATCGGCTGTGATCAGTCGCTGTTTGATGGGCTCGCGATCGCGAATGAAAAGAAGCTTTGTGATGAGTACATGGGAAAATACCCCGTGGTGTTTGTGTCGATGAAGAATGTGGATGGGCTATCATTTACTATCGCAAAAAAACGAATGGAAAGTGTGATATGCCTAGAAGCCAAAAGATTAAGTTTTCTTCTTGAAAGCTCTGCCCTTGGCCCTTTCGATAAAGACCTACTGGAGAATATGATATATGAGCGTTGGAATAAGGCTGATATATCCAATAGCCTGCAGGCACTAACAGGTCTGCTTAGAAAACACTTTGGCCAGAAAGCCATCCTGCTTATAGATGAGTATGATGTTCCGTTGGATAAAGCATATCAGCACGGCTATTATGATGAGATGCTCGACCTCATCCGTACCATGTTTGGCTCTGCGCTAAAGACGAACGACAGCCTCCACTTCGCGGTCATGACGGGTTGCCTGCGAGTTTCTAAGGAGAGCATCTTCACAGGGCTCAACAACCTCAAGGTGCATTCTATTGCAGACGCGCAGTTCGATGAGTACTTCGGTTTTACGGATCGCGAAGTCGGGACGATTCTGAACGACTACGGATTGCAGACTCATCATGACGAAGTCAAGGAGTGGTATGATGGCTATCGGTTCGGAAAACAGGAGGTGTACTGCCCGTGGGATGTCATTAACTACTGCTACGACCTTCTGGCGGATAGCGAAGCGAAACCGCAGGCCTACTGGCTCAATACCAGCGAGAATGATATGGTACGCCACCTGATTGACAAGGCCAATGACGGCACGTCGCAGATGGAGATTGAGCGGCTGATCGAAGGTCATTCCATTTATAAGACCCTGAACGAGAAGCTGACGCATGATGAAATTGACGCAAGTATCGAGAATGTCTGGAGCCTGCTATTCATGACCGGTTATCTGACGATGAAGGGTACACCCGATGGCGGTGTCTATGAGCTGGTGATCCCCAACCGCGAGGTTCGACAGATCTACACTAGTCAAATTCGCTCGTGGTTCGTGGAAAAGACGAGGTCGTCGGCGGGGACGCTTACCGATCTGTATCGTGCGTTTGAAACGGGTGATGCGCCCCAAATCAAGGAAATTCTTGACGAGCAGCTGCTTGACACCATTAGCTTTCACGACGCGCATGAATCCTTTTATCACGGATTCATGCTTTCGCTCCTGAACACTTGTGCGGATTGGTATGTGTCCTCCAATATTGAGACAGGGAAGGGGCGCAGCGATATCAAGGTGGAGCGAAAGGACCGCAAGCGTGGCTTCGTCGTCGAGGTGAAGGACGTCAAAGAGGAGCGGCTGATGGAGGAAGCCTGTAAGCAGGCAATCCGGCA
>CAZCLL010000119.1:234-1243 GCA_964499555.1 uncultured Fastidiosipila sp. | reverse complement strand
GAAACCCTCGATGCCGGAAGCAAAATCGGCTTATGCCGAGAGCGACTTTCCATCTGAAAGGTCGATGATGGTCTTGGAGCCCGCTGCGATGATCGCCATGTGATGCACCTCTTTCAATCCGAACAATAAAAACGCCCCGCCTTTCGGCGGGACGTCGATTGTCTCGGTTGTTTATTTAAAGTGGATATGAAGCTTTTTCCCCAGGCCGTCCGCCAATGCCTGAAGCGTGGCGACTGTCGGACTGCAGGTACCGTTCTCAATCCGGCTGATATTGGATTGCCGGACACCGGCCCGCTCTGCCAGATCTTTTTGCGTGATGTTCTGCGACAACCGGGCTTCGATCAGCGCGCGCGTCACTTCGTATTCGGCGCGCGTCCTTTCGTGCTCTTCCTTGAATTCCGGGTTCTGCATTTGTCTCTTGATATATTTGCGCAGATCACTCATTGAGGTACCTCCTCTCAAAGTCCGCCTTATACTTTTCGGCCAATGCGATCTCGCTTCGCGGCGTTTTGTTGGTCTTCCGGGAGCGGTTCCGTCCGGCAATCTGCAATCAATAGGAGACGACCGAAACATCCCGTCACCTCCTTCTATACGATATTCCTTTTTAGGAATAATGTCAAGTGTTTTCTTCGCTGATCAGTTCGCACGAATACGTCGCGCAGTCCTGGACATCCAGCACCGTGAGCGTGATGCTCTTGCGCCCTGAATGCAGCCAAAATCGCCGCAGACAATCAGGTAATCGTCCTTGCCCGGCGCGCTTGTCCAGTCGGGCGAGTACGATGCCGCGTAGAGTTATGACTATTACGTATAAATCCCCGACTGAACGCTTAAGAAGATGAGGTTATGATGTTCTAGACCACAATATATGGTATTCAATTAATGGTCGAATCACTATATATTGTGCCGATCTCCGAATGGCTGTCCGGTTTAACGGGAACAAGATCATCACCACCTCCGGAGGCGGCATGATCGTATGCGATAATGACATGGTTGCCATTGAAAGGCAAAT
>CAZCLL010000119.1:0-224 GCA_964499555.1 uncultured Fastidiosipila sp. | reverse complement strand
GTGCGTTTAGTCAATAATGCGTATCGTTTCTCCTCCCTTCTTTACAATAGCTGCTTTCATGGCCTGTGCGTGAGGGCAGGCAAAGCCTATCGGATTGCCTCTTGTAATGCATGATGCCAACACAATCGTATCGGCGCCCCGCCTCACCATTTCGGCAGCGCGTGTGACAGCCCTTTTCCCTGGACAGCCGCCGCATGTACTGACCCCTATTATCTCGATCTCCC
>CAZCLL010000118.1:0-8390 GCA_964499555.1 uncultured Fastidiosipila sp. | reverse complement strand
ATACAAGAGTCCCTTCCGCCCAGACCTCAAATCAACGCAAGGATTCCCCTCAAATGCATCTCTCCAACCCCCGAACCCACGACCCGCTGTGGAAATCTTCCCGAACACCCACCAACACAAGAAATCCTTCCGCCACATGAAACCCACATAACAAGATCGTGCCAGGTAACAAGGAACAAGCCAAGAATTTACAAACTTTTGATAATCGGCGTAGCAAGAATAACCCTTTTAACAAACTGGCGAAAATTCAGCAAAAGTCATCTTTTCACCTGTAACACAGGAACTTACGCAATACGGAATATGCCAGTATCGTGGAATTTACATAGCCTAATCAAAACCTAGTTAAGTGTTAACAATTAGGAATGGCAACTCAACTCGGATCAAAAACACAAACAAGTCCAATCAAATACGCGATCAGATTACGCAAGAAATCCAATCAAGTAGCGAAATACAAATAATCAGTCACAACAAGAGTTGCGAATTCCCAAGAGATAGTAGAAAGAGGAACGACAATGAAGAACAAAAGTATTAATAAGAAGAGTAAGGGGCGGGCGGGGGCTTTGGCCGTAGGAGCACTGGTAATGGCACTGACCATTTTCTTAGCAGCTTGTGGCGGCTCTGGAACTACGACTGCAGCAGCAACGCCGCCGCCGAGTGAACCGGCAAGCAGCGAAAGTGGCGGAAACACTGAAGATCCCGGAACAGCGATCACCACGAATGACCAGGGTGAACTTGTCTTGACGCTGGAAGAGCTTGCCGAATTTGACGGCAAAGATGGCAGACCGGCTTATGTGGCCATCGATGGCTTGATCTATGACCTGACCAATGTCGGCGCATGGGCAAACGGCAGCCACAACGGCCAAAGTGCTGGCAAGGACCTCACCTCGGCAATCGATTCGTTGTCGCCGCACGGACGTTCGGTTCTCGATAATGTTCCGGTGATTGGTAGGCTGGCCGACTAATCGGTAGGCTGCGCCAACACCACAAAAAACCTACAAATTCCCCAAGCACCAAAAACCACCCCCTAAAGGAGAACTCCCATGAGTCGAGCGCAACTATTTGAGTTAGGAAAATTATTAGGCTGGCTGCTGCTTACAGGCTTTGTCATTCAGGCTTTGAATCCCGTTTTGAAATGGGTCAATAAAAGGTTCATGTCGAAAAGGCCCAAGGATGACAAGGTTCGCAAAGGCTATCAATCCTTCCTGCGAGGCTACCTAAAAGCCCACCCCTACATTGGGATTGTGACCACGGTGATTTTGTTCTTCCATTTGGGGATTCAATACAGTTTCTATGGGTTTTACCTGTCGGGCCTCATTGCGGGCGTCATCATGATCACCATCAGCGCATTCGGCGCTTACGGCCAATTCGCGAAAAAACGCAAACCCGGTCCCTGGCTCAAGCTTCATCGCGGGCTCACCTTGCTCCTTCTACTCGCTGTCATTTTCCATGTAGCGTTAGCGAAGCTCACCTAAGACAAGGCAAGACCAGTCCGTACAAACCACCCAAGCATGTCCGCAAACCTAGGCGGGCATGCTTTTTTTCGCGGAGGCAGGCGGGAAGGGCAGCGCATAGACTATAATGGGAGAAAGTAGCTAGGTGCGGCTTTGGCCAAAGCCGCCGGAAGTAGGTTCTCATGCAAACGATCAAACGCTTGATGCGCGCGTACCAGGACGCCAGTGTACTTGAGTTCAACCGGGACTCCAAATATGTTTTCATTAGTGATTGCCATCGTGGGAATGGTTCCACGGGTGATGAGTTTTCGAAGAATCGCAACACCTACATTCATGCGATGACCCACTATTTTGACAATGGTTTTACCTATGTAGAGGTGGGGGATGGCGATGAGCTTTGGGAAGCCGGGCGAATCAGTGTGATTCAAGAGGCTCATACGGATGCCGTGAATGCCATCAAGCGCTTCCATGATGCGGGCCGCATGATCATGATTTACGGGAATCACAATATGCGTTTGCGCGACTTGGAATATGTGAAATACAATTATTATCGCTATTACAATGAATTTACAGAGCGCTTCGAAGATCTGTTTCCGGGGCTTCAGCCGATTGAAGCGCTCCGCTTGGTGGAAGAAGAGACCAGGCAAGAGATCTTCGTGGTGCATGGGCATCAGGGGGACTTGGCGAATGACCAGCTTTGGTTTGTGACGAAGTTTTCGCTGCGCTATTTCTGGCGCTACTTCCATAATTTTGGAATCAAAAACCCTGCCAGTCCAGTGAAGAACATTTTCAAACGTCATAAGATTGAGAAGAATTACATTAAATGGATCGAGCAAAACCGCATGATGCTGATTTGCGGCCACACGCACCGCTTCAAGTATCCCAGAAGCGGTGAACTACCGTATTTCAATACGGGTTGCTGTGTGTACCCGACCACTATCACGGCAATTGAGCTGGAAAATGGCCAGATTAGTTTGATTCGCTGGAAGCTTTTGGTGAACAGTGACGCCGTCCTCCAAGTCCAACGCATGGTATTAAAAGGCCCGGAGCCGATCGAGAAGTTTGATCTCCGTGAAGCGGATCCGGGCAAGCTTGCCTCTTTGTATCACAAATCGGTGGTTGGCGTTGAGGCGAGCCGTTCCAACATCGAAGGGTCGACAAATATCCCAACAGTCGATCCAGAGGAGAATGGAGTGAAAGATATCGACGAGCGGACTAGGTGATTTACTCCTCCCCTGTGCGTGGTGACGCCTCCACTGTGCGTGGTGACGCCTCCATCTCCCAAGGTGAAGCGCTTACGCCTCCACCAAGATGGCGGTCAGTTCCATTGGCTCGACCACCTTGCCATCCTTATATGCGCGCATGTTGCCGGACGAAATTTCGTCAATCAACAAGACCTCGCCATCTCGATCTGTGCCGAACTCCAACTTGATGTCGTAGAGCTCCAAGCCCTTCTCCTCAAGCACTTGGCTCACTAGAGCCGTAATGTGCTGGGTGCTGGCTTTGATTTCCGCAAACTGGGCCGCATTCATGATGCCCAGAGCCTCCAGACCTTCCAGCGTCACCAACGGATCGCCTCTCTGGTCATCTTTCAAAGTCGCCTCAACATAAGCATCCAACTTGTCACCTTCATTCACATAAGCGCCATAGCGACGAAGGAAACTACCCACGGCACGGTAACGGCAAATCACTTCAAGCCCCTTGCCAAAAGCCGTGGCCGCCTTCACATCCATGGTGCCCTCATCCAGATCAGCGCCCAGGAAATGGGTCTTCACCCCAGCTTCGTTCAATTTCTCAAAGAACATCGTACTCACCTTGAGGTTCGCCTTACCCATGCCGTCGATCGACAGGCCAACCGTGTTTGCTCCCGGATCAAAAACGCCGTCCACACCGGTAACATCGTCTTTGAATTTCAAACGATACACGCCGTCTTCTAATTCGTACACATCTTTGGTCTTGCCTTCATACACTTTCTTCATGTTTGCTTGTGCCTCCTTTTTACTCTTTATTGCTCTGCTCTGCGAATCGCCACGATCCGCATTAATGATTTGTTTGATTATACTGTAAACACCAAGCGCTTCCCTTCTCGCACTTCCCTACGAGCTTCCCTACTCGCGCTTCCCTACAACCCTCACTGCCACTCCGCGAGTCTTCTCTCCCCTTCAAGCCCTTGGATCTCCGTAATATCCTGGCTCACTTCTAAGATACCCCGATACACACCCGTCGCATCTCGCAAGCAAAAATACTCAATCAAGACCTTCCGCCCCCGCGCCGTAATCCAAAATCTCGCATGATCCTCGCGCCCCGCTCGGAATGCAGAAATAATCTCCTCAACTTTCGCCAAAGACCTCGGCGGATGACAATTCTTCACCTCCCGGCCAATAATCGCAGGACTCCTAGGGAAAATCCGCTCCGGTGAATTCGAGAAATACAGCACCCGATCATGCTCATCCACCACCGTAAAATCAATCGGTAAACGGCTCAAAATCATATTCAACTGCTCATGCGTCAGCGTCCCCGTCAGTGTGCGAAACAGCGAGCCCGTCTCAACCCCTCCACCCCCCGCCGCCACAGCCACCACCGAAGCATCCGACGAAACCTCCCGGCGGACATCGAAGGCGGTAGGGTAGGCTTTGGCCTGGGAAGCCATCTCCGACCAATCCCCCTCGGACAAAAGCGCCTCCGCTGCAGGGTAGAGGAACTGCTCCTCCTTGTACGGAATCGTGGCGTAGAGGCCGAAAAGTTTGCCGATCGCGCTGTTTTGCTCCTGCTGCGAGGCCTCCTTGTCCGCCCATTTGGCCAAAGCCGCCTTCAACAAGTCCCTCGCCTCGTCTTGCCACGCCCAGAAAATCGAAAGCGCGTGCAGAGCCTCATCTTTCTGCTCCAAAGTCGGAAAGAAAATATTCTGCAATCGCACAAAATGTGAATCCATCTGCTTCAGAGCCTCAAGATGCCCTCGAACAGCCGCATCTCTCGCTTCGGAAGGCTCTTCTAGGAGCAAAGGTTTCACCTGATCGAGCGTCTCAAACATTGCCTGATTCTCCGCCCGAAGCTCAGCCAAAAAAGGCTCATCCGGCAAAACATGTCGATCTTCCGCAGTCGTTTGTGTGGCCAAAATCACTCTCGGCACCACTTGGATCACCTGCTCTTCGGTATAGCCTCGCTTCAAAATCTCACGAAAACTTCGGAAAATCTCCAAACTTTGCAGCCCTTCAAAATTCGCTTCGTGCTTGTGATACATTTCTCTAGCATCTCGCCCTTCGAGCAGAGACGCAATATAAGAAACAAGATTTTCAATTCTGGCTTGGCTCAGTGCGTTTGTGGACTTGGATGCAGACTTATGTGCGGACATGGTTTCGGACTTGGATTCAGACATGGATTCGGACTTATGTGCGGACATGGTTTTCCTCCTTGGCGTTGACATATGTAGTCAAAGAATAGCATAGGAACGGTCAGAAATTCTCGCAGCTGTTCATCATTCTGGTAGATCTCCACTAAGGTTCACGCTTTTTGTGTTTTCATGAACGAGCGAAGGAGAATGATTGGTTTATCTGCGTTTTGGTGGTTGGGATTTTTGTATCTCGTGCTCAGTTTTACGCGCTAAGTTTCAGATTCAAGTGATTATTATATATCAAGCTGGGTAAAATCGTTATATAACATACTAAAGTGGACAAAACTCGTCTCGAGCCAAGCTGGCGACGTATTTTGCTGGCAAACGGGAGGCAAAGACACGCAAAAATGCCCCAATCAGGAGGTTTTCGGCTCGGTTTTACGAAAATCGAGCAATAAATAATATGTTAAACTCACATCCAGACGAGTTTTGTCCATGTACCATATTACTCAAATTGGCTGACGGTTTACGCAAGCAGCCAGTCAATCATATTCATCTGCAAAAGGCCTTGGTCATTGTAGGTTCCGGCGTCCATCGTCAAGATGATCTTCGGATAGTTATCTTGTATTTGACCAAGTGGCTCAGACTCTCTTTGGTACACGCCGTTATCAAGTACAGAAGCGGAAACCTGGTAGTACTCCGTAGCACCGTCTTTTTGAGCTATGAAATCCACTTCCCCATTTTCGATACTACCAACATAGACATCGTAACCCCTCCGAGTCAGCTCGAGATAGACCACGCCTTCCAGACGGTGACCATAATCTGGCCTCTTCCTACCCAGAAGCGCTCTTCGGATGGCCGGATCAACCGGGTAATATTTTGACCCGCGCGACAAGAGCTTTTTCCCGTGCAAATCAAAGCGATCACAGCGATAAAACAAATAAGCTTCAGTAAAAGCATCAAGATATCCAGCAACGGTATCACTACTGGTTTTATACCCTTTGGAGGTCAGCGTATCCGCAATCTTCTTAATTGAAATTACGCTACCAGAAGTATCAGCCAGGAACCTCGCCAACTCCTCGACAAGGGTCGCATTCGAAAGTTTCTTCCGTGTCAAGATGTCTTTAACCAGAACGGTATTCACAATCCCGTTGACATAACTCAAGTAGGTTTGATCATCCTCAATCATGGATGCATAGGGGAAGCCCCCTCGCTCCAAAAACTGCTCAAAAACAACACTCGTAGCAAGTCCATTTTCCCTCTCTTCATAGGAGTAGAGCTCTGCAAAAGACAAAGGCAAGACCTTGATTTCCACGCACCTTCCCGAGAGCAATGTTGCCAGCTCACCAGAAAGCATATACGCATTTGATCCGGTCACATATAGATCAACATTCTTCTTAATGAACAAACTATCCAGAACTCTTTCAAATTGATCAACCATCTGAATTTCGTCCAAAAAAACATAATTCATCGCATTCGCTTGCAAATGCTCTTCAATTCTTTGATACAACACGCGATAATCCAGATAAACATCATTCGCCAGATCTTCAAAATTAAACATTTGAATCTGACCCTCCGAAACATCTTGCGCTCGAAGTTCCTCTTGCCAAAGCTGCAAAATCGTAGATTTTCCACTCCTTCGCACACCCGTTATTACCTTGATAAACTCTTTATCCTTCATCTTCCTAAGTACTTGCAAATACTCTGTACGCTCGATCATTGGATCACCCACTTCAAATCAATTTGAATTCGCACCCATATTTTACCATGATTTCAAATCAATTTGAATTCACCGGAAATTCCGGCACCAGTTCAAATAAGTTTGAAATCATCTTTCAGTTCTTCTACCCTTCACTTCGCCCCACTACAGCCATTTCCGTTCCCCTTTTCCACCACTAGAAAAATCACCTCTCCTGCAAGCCCTACAGACTTTGTTATCATAGACCAGCAAGACAGATGACAGTCCACGCAAACCAAAGCCGCACACACCACAACCAAACCAAACCAACCCAAAGATAGGAGAACCAAAACCCATGTACACCCTACTCGCATTTATACTCGGCGTAATCCTATCCTTCATGATCTCCATCAACGGAGGCCTCTCCGAAGCCGTCGGCGTCATGCCCTCAACCGTCATCATCCATGCCGTCGGCTCCCTCTTCGCCCTCCTCTTCTGCATCCTTCGCAAAGAAAACCTCAAAATCTTCGGCCGCAAACCCCTCTGGCTCTACCTCGGCGGCGCATTCGGCGTCCTCACCACCGTCTTCCAAAACTACGCCTTCAGCTACATCTCCATGACCAGCATCATCGCGTTGGGCCTCCTAGGTCAAACCATCACCTCACTCCTCTACGACCGCTTTGGCCTCATGGGCATGCCCAAGCGCCCCTTCGAAAAAAGCTCCCTCATCAGCATTCTCTTCGCCATCGCCGGCATCCTCGTCATGCTCGACACCAGCGTCATCGGCACCACCCTAGCCGTCACCCTCGCCACCGCCACCGGCATCTCCATCGTCGTCTCCCGCACCATCAACAACCAACTCTCCGAACAAATCGGCCCCATGCCCGGCTCCCTCATCAACCATGTGGTAGGCCTCGCCGTCTCCGCCCTCTGGCTCCTCCTCATCACAGGCGACATCCCGCACCTCACTTTCCCCCAAAGCGCCAACCCCATCATCTACTTCGGCGGCGTCATCGGCGTCCTCAACATCTTCCTCACCAACATTGCCGTCTCCAAAATGTCCTCCTTCCAACTCACCATCCTCACCTTCGTCGGCCAAATCCTCTCCGGCGTCCTCTTAGACCTCTTCGCCGGCCGCCCCTACGACCCAAAATCCCTCGCCGGCGGCCTCATCATCGCCTCCCGGCCAAAGCCGCCCTCCCCCACCTCCCCCTCCCAGTGAAACTCCACTCCGCACAGCCAGTTTGCCTAATAGGCGGTGCGCTCCACTACGACCTATTGCCGTTCCCGCCACCCCAATCCGTGAGGCCAGTCCTGAGCTGGTGCGCTGCACCAAAGAATTATTTCACATCGAAAACGCATGAATAAATTAAGCTCCAAAAAAAAAGATAGTTGAACACAACTAAAAATAGTATAATAAAGATGCCTAGTAGTAGTTTAAGAGTGAAAACACACATTGAGTGAGAGGCCGGTTGAAATCCGGCCGCTAGGCATCTTACTATGTAACACCCTTTCATTGGGTGCTTTTTTATGTCCAATAATAAGAACATGGACGGAAGGGGCTCTTGTGTTCGATGCGTGTTCGGGTCGTTATCCCCCAGTTGCTCGTGATTAGTAGAGAGCAAGGTGGGTAAAATCGCTATATAACAAGGTAAAGTGGACAAAACTCAGCGATATCCAAGCTGGCGAAGGGTTTTGGGTAAAGATCAGTAGTCAATCACTTCAAAATTGCCCTGACTGGGATGTTTTGGAGGGGTTTCAAGGGAATTTCAGCAATGAGTAATATGTTAAATTCGGATATGTCAGAGTTTTGTCCAGATATCTTATTACGCTTTCAGGCAAAGTACAGGATTTCTTTATTTTGGGTTCTTCAGATACTTGTTGTCCGTGGATAGCAACAGATCCTGACCAGTATAAGTAATTATGTGTT
>CAZCLL010000117.1:0-8474 GCA_964499555.1 uncultured Fastidiosipila sp. | reverse complement strand
AACACCCCCAACCCCCCCAACACACACAATACATCCAGCATGCCCAGCCCCAAAAGCCTCCCGCTTTTCCATTTCGACGTGTATCGTTTAGCAAACTCCGAAGCGTTCACAGACTTAGGGCTCGATGAATATTTTCATCGACGCGGTGTGATCTTGATTGAATGGGCGGGGAGAATTGAAGAGATTTTACCGACTGATCGAGTCGTCATGGATCTGGCTGTCGAGGGCCTAAATGTCGAGAACATAAACGTCGAGCCCCCGAGTGTCGAGAACACAAACATCGAGATCACGAGCGAGGACGAGCAAGTCCTCTCCCAAACACCAGACACCGATGATTTCGCTCAACTACTACAAGGTGGATCCATTGAACTGGCCCCGGACCTGAGGCCCAGAATCTTTACTTTTCGGGCAACCGGTGAGAAAAGCCAGAAGATCTTGCAAGCATGGCAGCTGCAAAAAGATTTCCCACAAGGTTTTCTTCTATAAGTAACTACACAAATATAGGCAGCTGCACACAAGAAAAGAGGAACCATGATTTTACTAGCACTAGATACCAGTTTGCCGAGACTGGCCGTAAGTGTCTCCGATGGGCAAAAGCTCCTAGCAGGAAAACTTTATCCGGCAGATGGGACGCATATGGCACATGTTTTGCCGGCGATTCAGGAAAATTTGGCCGAGGCAGGCAAGCGTTTGGCGGATGTGGAGGTATTTGCGGCGTCCACTGGGCCGGGGTCTTTTACCGGGATTCGCATTGGCGTTGCAACCATTCAACAGCTCGCCACAACCATGGCGAAACCCTGCCTGGCGCTAAATTCGTTGGAAGCGGCGGCTTTGGCCTACCAAACGGAGGGGCGAATCGTGGTTTCGATGCTGGAAGCGCGGAACCGCCGGATCTATGCGGCCGCCTACTGGGGCCAGGAGACGCTCATGGAACCGCAGGTGGTGGCAGTGGACGAGTTCATGTTTGCGCTGGCCAAAGCCGCCCCCAGCCACTGCCGCGAGCTGGTTTTTGTTGGCGACGAGACGAGACTTACATACGCAGCTGATGCGGCGGTGCGAGCGGTTTTACCCTTGGTGCCGGTGGCTGCGGATGAGGAATACTATGAGGCTTCGGCGCTTGCGATTTTGGCGGAGCGAGCGTTTGTAGCACAAAGATTCGTTCCACCGGCGGAGCTGTTGCCTGAGTACTATGCACCGACGCAGGCAGAGCGGAATTTCGGTGTCTTCCTATGACTCAGATTCGGCGGGCGGAGGCCCAGGATTTGGCTCGCTTAGTTGAGCTGGAGAAACTATGCTTCGCCTCACCATGGGGCTACAAAGCACTTGCCGGGGAATTGGCGGAGGCCCAAGCGGAAGCCCTCCCAGCTGAAAGTGAAGCGACGTGGCCGAGACTTCACGTGCTCGTGTCTGATGATAAAATTGTTGCCTACACATCGACGGTCTTGGTCTTGGATGAGTTGCAACTTTATCGCATCGCCGTCTTGCCAACACACAGGCGGCAGGGCTTGGCCGCGAAGCTGATGGAAGAAGTCTGGGCGGAAGCGGCTGCCGTTGGGGCGGTGGTCTGTACCTTGGAGGTTCGAGAGAGTAACCTCGGCGCGATTGCCTTCTATGAACGCTTAGGGTTCCACGAAGTCGGCCGAAGGAAGGCTTACTACAACGATACTGGTGAAGCAGCGATTTTGATGGATCGACCTTGATGGTGAGTCTAGTCTTCGTAAATATGCTGGAGACAATACATCACCTCTTTTTACGCGAAACATTTCTTTTAAGGGATGTTTCGCGAATTCTTGAGAATTTTCGTTCTTAAATTTGCACATAATAGTTGAAATAAGGAATGTTATGTGTAATAATAGGAATGGAGGTAGCTCTCATGAAATATCTTGATAAACTCATTGAGTTGGGGTGTTTTACGCGCGAAGATGTAGTTGCACTTACGGGTAATGAGCAGGCAGCACATTCTTTGCTTTATGATTACGTGAATAAAGGGTACATAGAGCGCATTCGTAGGGATCTTTATTCGGCAATCAGCTTGGAAACGAAACAAGCAATTGCCAGTCGCTTTTTGATTGCGACGAAGCTTGCCGACGATGCTTGTGTCTCCTTCCATAATGCGTTCGAATATTATGGTTATGCCAACCAGGTTTATTACGAAATGTATGTCACAACGAATAGCCGATTTTCTCCTTTCACCTACGAAGGTGTCAGCTATACTCGGGTCTCTCCTCGCATCGAATCCGGCGTGTCGACAACGAACACAGGGATAAGGATTACGGATCTTGAACGAACGGTCATAGATAGTATCTATGCCTTTGATAAAATCAGCGGACTAGAGGAGCTCTTCCGTTGTTTGATGTTAGTTCCTTCCCTTCGAACGGATCATTTGATTACCTATCTTGATGATTATGGTCTAGCCAATTTATATCAGAAATCAGGTTTTATCTTGAAACAATTTTCGGAGCAGATGGGACTGCCAGAATCTTTCTTTGACTATTGCCAAAGTAAGGTGCCTAAGGCGAAGAAATATTTGTACTCAGAAAAAGACCCTCTTTCAGATCATTTTGTTTTGCATGAAGATTGGATGCTTTATGCCCCTGACAACATCAAATCGATTACCAGTAAGGGGGATGAACTCGAATGATGGAGTGGAATAAATTGTTGCTGGGGAAGCAAGCAAAGGAACTTGGTTTTGTTCGTGATACTTATGAGAATGCATAGCGATAACGAAGATTCTACCCCCATAAACAATTGTCAGAATTTGTCGGAATTTCTTGCGACTCTTTCGCGCTGACAAACGTATAATAGGTGAAGATGTGGATTCACGGGAACCGGCCGGCGAGTGCGAAAGCGAGAGCGGGAGCTCATCCGGCAAGTGCGAATCAGCGTGCGAGTCAGCGTGCAAGCGTGAGTGCGAATCAGAGTTCGAGAGCCGAGCCGGTGAACGTGTGAGAAAGGATCATATGACAACAAACGAAAAGTTGGCTCTTTTACGGGGCCGAATGAAAGAAGAAAACATTGATGTGTACTATGTGCCGACGGCAGATCCGCACATGTCCGAGTATATCGCCCCATGCTTTCAGACAAGAGCTTGGCTGACGGGCTTTACCGGCTCGGCCGGTGCTGCGCTGGTTTTTCAGGAGGACGCGAGGCTTTGGGCCGATGGTCGCTACTTCATTCAAGCCGCGAAGCAGATTCAAGGTTCGGACTTCCAGCTCATGAAACAAGCCACGCCGGGCTATCCAAGGCTCTTGGAATACTTGGTGGATCAAGTTCCAGAAGGTGGCACAGTAGGAGTCAATGGCGCCCAGATTTCTGAGCAAGAAGTGGAGAATATCCGCAGCTTACTGGAAGAGAAAAATGCGAAGCTGGTGACCGATCTTGCGCTGGTAGAGGAGATTTGGGAAGATCGCCCAGCCGCCCCTTCTGCAGAGGTTTTCCTTCTGGAAGAGACCTATAGCGGCAAGTCCACCGAGAAAAAGATTCAAGAACTCCGAGACCACCTGAGCGCCAGGAAGGCAGAGGCCGTCCTCATTGGCAAATTGGACGACGTGGCTTGGCTCTACAACATCCGCGGTGGTGACGTGGCGAATACACCGGTCGCGTATGCCTATGCCCTCGTGACCGCGGCCGAAGCCACTTTGTTCATTGATCCTCACAAGGTACCCGCAAGTGTCGAAGCCACACTGGAAGCCCAAGGCGTACACATAGAGGCGTACGAGGCGGTGGGGGCGGCTTTGGCCAAAGCCGCAGCGACCAGCATCCTCCTCGACAAACGGTACATCAACAGTGCTGTGTTCCGCGAAATTCCTGAGGGGGTTAATGTCAAAGCGGAGACGGACTGGACTACCGGGCAGAAAGCAGTGAAAAACGAGACCGAAATCCGGATGCAACGCGAGGCCTATCGCAAAGATGGCCTGGCCGTGACCCGCCTGATTTACTGGCTGAAGCACCAGGAGAACCTCGCGGCCGTGGATGAGCTCCAGGTGAGCGAGAAATTGGAGGCGCTTCACCAGGAATTGGAACACTATCTGGAACCGAGCTTCACGACGATTTCGGCCTACGGGCCAAATGCGGCGATGATGCACTACGCGCCGACCACCCAGGAAAAAGCGAAGCTCGCGCCGCGGAGCTTCTTGCTGGTGGATTCGGGCGGCCAGTACTGGGAAGGAACCACCGATACCACGCGCACCATTGCACTGGGGCAGCTGACGGACGAGGAAATCCTGGACTATACCTTGACGTTGAAGGGCCATATTGCCTTGGCAACGGCGGTCTTCATGCATGGGACGACCGGTTACCAGCTGGATGCTTTGGCGAGACAACCCTTGTGGAAGCATCATCTGGATTATAAGAGTGGTACTGGCCACGGCGTGGGTTACCTCTTGAGTGTGCACGAGGGGCCGCAAAGTATCTCGCCGCGCTACATTGACCAGGCTCTCTTGCCGGGCATGGTTGTGACGAATGAGCCCGGTGTCTACAAAGAAGGGAAGCATGGCATTCGCATTGAGAATGTTTATGTGGTCGAGGAGAGCGGGTTTACGGATCCGGACTATTTCTATCGCCTGAGCAATCTGACGAAAGTGCCGCTGGAACGAGAAGCCATTGATAAAACCTTGCTGACAGAAGAAGAAATCGCCTGGATCAATGATTTCCACAGCGAAGTGCTGGAGGCCCTAGGCCCGGATCTTCCGCCACAAGAAGAAGCGTGGCTTCGTGAGGTCTGCAGGCCGCTGTAAGCCTAAGCAGGCCGCTGTAAGCCTACAAAAGTCTACATGAGTCTACATGCAGCCTGAAAAGCCTACATAAGTCGCTGTCACAACACTTGGGCGACTCGGGTGACCTAGCCGAAGTGCCCCAACAGCCCAGGACCCAGCAGAAAAGCGTGTGCGAAAGCGAACGCTGACCGCAGAGGAAACGTTCTCGAATAGAGAATTCGTTGACAATCAAGAACCCTTACACTAAACTGAATTTTGCTAAACTTTACTAAAGCAAGAGCGAAGTAGAGTCACCGATGGAGGTAGCGAATGGTTAAGAAACAAGTCACATATCGTATCTTGGAGAATACACAGATGAAGGCAGTTGCGGTGCTGATTCAGAAAGCGTCGGCTTTCCGTTCCAACATCTGGATTCAGAGCGGCGATCGCAGGGCCAACGCCAAGAGCCTTCTCGGCGTCATGAGCTTAGGGATCGAAGACGGTGCTGAACTCGAAGTTACGGCAGAAGGCCCGGATGAAGACGAAGCACTGAAAAATGTTGCCACCTATCTGGAGAATCCTTCAGAATCCTGAACTTCTGTAAGAGAAGAACAGCAATCCAGAACTTCTATTGCGAAGTCCGGAGAGAGAAGAATTGACCACTGACAATCGATTTGATGCACGTTTGGATTTAGTACCAACGAGCCCGGGTGTCTATCTGATGAAGGATGCTTCGGGCTCTGTTATTTATGTGGGTAAGGCCATCAACTTGCGCCAAAGGCTTCGGAGCTACTTCGGCCCGAACCCGCAAGGCAATGAAAAAGTCCTGGCCATGATCTCCCACATCCGCGATTACTCCTACCTTCTTTGCGCCAATGAGCTAGAAACCCTCATCCTCGAGTCCAACCTCATCAAGCGCTACATGCCTTTCTATAACATCCTCTTAAAGGACGACCGAGACTACCCCTACATCCGGGTCACGCTGAATGAACTTTACCCCCGAATTATGAAGGCCTACCGAATCGGACCGGACGAAAAAGAAGGCGCCAAGTACTATGGCCCCTACTTGAACGGGGATCTTTGGCAAGCCCTTCGAACCATCCACGAGCTTTTCCCGCTGAAAACGTGCAAGCGCGTCTTCCCCCGAGACATCGGCAAAGAGCGCCCCTGCCTCAACTACTACATGAACACATGCATCGGCCCTTGCTTGGGCACCGTATCTGCGGATGCCTACCGGGAAGTGGTGCAGGGCGTTTGCGACTTCCTCGAAGGCCATTATGACGGCATTTATCAGTCCCTCAAACAGGAGATGACCGAGGCCTCAGACCGGCTCGACTTCGAAAGAGCCGCTGTGCTTCGCGACCGCATCCAGACTTTGACGAAACTCAACGACAAGCAGGTGGCCGTCCTCGACACCACCTTTGATGGCGACGCTCTGGGGCTCGCGCGAAACAATGCCGAGGTTTGCGTCCTCAAACTGGAAGTTCGCCGCGGCAAGATCACCGGCACATCCACCTATTTCATCGACGCCCCCGGCAGCGAGGACGACGAAATCCTCACCGCCTTCATGGAGCAATACTACCCGGGTGCCGCGAACATTCCGCCGATCATCCTGGTCTCGGCCAAAGCCTTAGCTTCCATTCCTGCTCCTTCTTCAGCTCCAGATCCGGCTCCGGCCAAAGCCGCCGACCGCGCCTTAGATACCGTCGACAGTGCCGATACTTTAACCACCTTCCTTAGCGAGCTCGCCGGCCGGAAAGTCCGCATCCACAACCCCCAGCGCGGTGAGAAACGAGACATCCTGCGCATGGCCGACGAAAATGCGGCTCAGCAATTAAAGCGCCGCACCATCATCGCCGGCTCGAACCAACAATCCATCGACGAAGCCCTCCAACTCCTCGCCCAATTAGTTGGCCTCAAATATCCGCCGGCGCGCATCGAAGCCTACGACATCTCCAACACCGGCAAAGACGACATCGCCTGTGGCATGGCCGTCTTCGAAAACGGTCGTTCTCGTCGTGGCCAAAGCCGCCTCTTCAACATCCGAAACCAAGAAGGCCAAGACGATTATAGTGCTATGGCCCAGGCTCTAGACCGCCGTTTGTCCCACTTAGGTGACGAGCAGTTCGGCATGAGACCCGACTTGATCCTCTTGGATGGTGGCTTAGGGCACGTCCATGCGATGATGCCGGTTTTGGCCACCCATAAGTGTGAGGACATCGCCCTCGCAGGCATGGTCAAAGATAAGCGCCACCGCACCCGAGGCCTCGTCCTCGCCAATGGCCAAATCATTGAACTCGAAGAATCCTTGGGTCTCATCAATGGCGAACGAAACCAAGACAGCGCTGGTTCGCCGGATGTTGGCGCTGCGGTTGCCATGTTCTCCGGCGACCCTTCCACCGAACGCGAAGAAAAGCTAGCCCTCCTTCGCCTGCTCTCCGCCATCCAGAACGAAACGCACCGCCTGGCCAACAAAGCCAACAAAAACCTCAACAAAAAGCGCCAAACCCGCTACAAGCTCGAAGAAATCCCCGGGATCGGCCCTGCCAAGCGCAAGGCCTTACTCCAAGCTTTCCGCACCATGAAAGAATTAGCCGCCTTTTCCGAAGAGGATATTTTGGCCAAAGCCCCCTCCATCGGGGCCAAAGCCGCCCACGCCGTCTATACCCATTTCCATGGCGAGGGCGCTGACAGTGATGCTGAGGTATCGGGGGAGGAGGAAGCCTAATGGCAGTCTGGGTCATCGGCGATACGCATCTCTCCACTACGGTTGAGAAGCCCATGGCAATTTTCGGAGCCAGGTGGGAGAACCATCAAGAACGCTTGGCTACAGCTTGGACCTCTTTGGTATCGGCTGAAGATGCTGTAATCGTGGCCGGTGATATTTCTTGGGCCTTGCAAGCGGAAGATGCCGTTTCCGATCTTCGGTTCATCGATCGCTTGCCTGGCAAACGGAAAATCCTCCTTCGCGGAAACCACGATTATTGGTGGACAACCCGAGCAAAAGTTGAGCGCCTCTTTCTTGAGGCCGATCTTCCTACCCTTCAACTCTTTCAGAACGAGGCCATTTTGCTTTCAGAAGCTGTAGAGCCTTTGCTGCTCGTTGGGACCAGAGGTTGGAAGCTTCCCTTTGATGACGATTTCGAAGAAGCAGACAACAAAATCTACTTGCGCGAATGCGAGAGGCTGCGGATCTCTTTGAAGGCGGCGGCTTTGGCCAAAACAAATGCGGACACAGAAGCAGCGGAACTGGTCGCTGTAATGCACTACCCACCCGTTGCGCGCGACGGCCGGGGGAGTGGCTTTTCTGAGCTGCTTGAGGCGTACGGGGTGAGGCGCTGCTACTACGGACATGTGCACGGGAGCGCCGGGGCGAGGTCTTTTCGTGGGGAACGAAATGCCGTTCACTACCAGAATGTGGCGTGCGATCAGGTGGATTGCACACCGGTAAGGGTGGCCTTGTAAGGTTTTTTGTGGTTCTTGTGGGCTGGGTGTCTGCGCCTACTTCTTATGGTGTACACCTTGTCTTTTCGTTGGCGTCACTACCCCAGGTTCTTTCTGGAGGCACCAAGTTCGCAACATTCCTCTCTATTCGTACCTTTATTCCACCAAATGGTACAGACCGATTGTTGAGACACGCCTATAATGTCTGCACATACTTTGAGACGCCCGGCCGGGTAGCAGAAGACTTCTGAAAAAGGAGTAAAAAGCTGTTGACAAGGTTTAAAGGCGCTGGTAGTATAGTCAAGCGCTTTGCGAAGAGCGGCGCACGGGACCTTG
>CAZCLL010000116.1:0-8608 GCA_964499555.1 uncultured Fastidiosipila sp. | reverse complement strand
GCCGCCCGGAATCGGCACTTCGCTCCCAATAATAAAGGCCGGGCGGCCGCCCGCCAAAGGCTTACCCGCCACAGCCTCCTCCGCCACGCGCTCCTCATAGGCAAGCATCGCTTCTCGGTAGAGGAGCGCCCCACGTGCTGCAATCACGTCATCGGATAAGGGCGCATCAACCGGATCGTCGGCGAGTTTCATACTGGTGTCCAAATGGATTTTGGTGTAGCCGGCTTTCACAAACAAGCGCACAAGCAGCGAAGCATTTGCCATCGCCTCGGCTTCCGGCAAGTGAGACCAGGTCAAAGGCCCCAGATGGTCGCCGCCCAGAATCACACGTTCACGCGCCAGGCCAATTTCGTCCGCCAGCCCCAAAACCACATCCCGAAAATCCGCCGGCTGCATCCCTGTGTAACCGCCAAATTGATTCACCTGATTCGCCGTGGCCTCAATCAGGATGGGGTACTCAGTTTCTAAAGTATGCGCCATAATCGCACGCAAAACCATCTGGTTTGAGGTGCAGTACGACGGAATCCCGACGGCTTTGCCGCTCTTATTCAGCGCCAAAAGACTACGCAAGTCGAGCATCGTTTCTCCTTCTAGACCACGCATAAATTTCTCCTTCAAGATCATGCACATGTTCTTCTAGACCAGCGGATAAATCGTGACCCCTTTGACCACACGGTTCACCTCGCCACCCGGGAACGGGTTGTCGGGCGTCATGCCAAGCGCCAAAGATTTGTACAAAGAAATCAGCTGCGCCACCACGAGGTAGACCGGGGCCAGCTCCGCCGTCAGCAAGGCTGTCCCGCCAGCATCAACGCTAGCAGCACCAGCAGCACCCTCACCATCCACCGCCAGCACATAGACAAGATCAACCAAACCCTCGAGTTCAGCATCAGCGACTGGGCTCACAGCCAGGATGCGGTTGCCACGCCGTTCCGCACTCATCTCGCGGATCAGGTCCATCTCATAGCGCCGCGCCGCCGCATCCGGACTCAGGTACACGACGGTCAGCGTTTGGCTGTTCAAAATCGATTTCGGCCCGTGACGGAAGCCCAGCGGGCTGTCGTGGATCGCCACCACTTTCCCTTGGGTCAGTTCCAACATTTTCAGCGCCGACTCTTGCGCGATCCCTTTCAGCGCCCCCGCGCCCAAGTACACGATCCGCTCGAAGGCAAAGTCCTCCACCAATCGCTCGAAGACTCGGTGATCTTCCAGTACGCGGAGAGCTGTGGGGGAGGCGGCTTTGGCCAAAGCCGCAGCTTCCGACTTCACCCCTAAGAGCGCGCCTAGGCAAGCGAAGTACATCCCCGTGAAACTGGAGGTCATCGCAAAACTTTTGTCATGGGTTTCGGGCGGCAGAAGCAGCGAGAAACAATCCTCCGGGCGGCCTTTGGCGTTCTGCGCGAGGGCTCCGTCGGCGTTACAGGTGATGAACAGATGGCGCACCGTTTTGCACGTATGATCCGCTGCGGCCACGGCACCCAGCGACTCCGGACTATTGCCGGAACGAGCGAAAGAAATGAGGAGCGTCGGGCGATCCGCCGACAGGTAGAGCGAAGGATTGGCCACAATATCCGTGCTGCCGACGCTGCGAAGATGGAAGGCGTAGAGGGGGTCGAGCGTCACGCGAAGCACATGCCCAACATATTCGCTACTCCCCGCCCCGTTCAAGACGATCAGGTAATCGGGCGCATCCAGAATCGGGCAGAGAAACGCCGCAAGTTCCTCGCGTCGCTCGGCCAAAATCGCCTCAATCGCCTGCCACACACGTGGCTGTTGAGCAATCTCTTGGGCTGTATCGAGCGCTTGACGCTTGGCAAAATCCTCAGGATTTCGATCGAATAACATAGACTCTCCTTTACTTCATGCCGGTAATGGCAATCCCTTTGATGAACTGTTTTTGGAAAAGTAGGAAAACAAGCATGGCTGGCAAGGTGATGAGTGCCGAGGCGGCCATCGTCGCAGACAAATCAGACGAATGCATCGTCGAAAAATACGAGAGCGCCAAAGGCAAGGTCATCCGATCCGAGCTGGTCAAGTAGAGCAAGGGACTTAAATAGTCATTCCAATTGTTCATGAAGGTGAAGATGCCCAGGGCTCCAATGGCCGGCCGGATCGACGGCAAAACAATCGAGAAATAGGTACGAAACTCGCCGGCCCCGTCGAGGCGGGCACTTTCCAAAAGATCTTTCGGGATCTCCTCAATGAACTGCCGGCAAAGGTAAATCCCAAAGGCATCGGTCAAAGCCGGAATGATCAGTGCGCCAATCTTGTCATACAAATTCAGGGCATTGATCAACATAAACGAAGGGATCATGGTTGTTTGCGCCGGCACCATCATGGTCATCATCAGGATGGCAAAGAGGGTGCGGCGCCCGCGGAAACGGAATTTTGCAAAGACATAGCCAATAATCGTGCTCGTAAAGAGAACAATCAACGTATTGGTAACGGAAACAATCACCGAATTCTTAAGCCAGCTGAAGAACGGCGACTCAAAGAGCACCCGCTCATAGCCTCGGAGTGTAAAATTTCGCGGAATCAAGTGAGCCGGATCGGTCAAGGTTTCCTTCGTGGACTTAAACGAATTCGACAACATCCAAATGTAAGGCAGCACCACAACCGCCACAACCAGCGTCAGCAAAGCGAAGATCAAGGCACGTTTTAGAAGATCTGGATGCTTTGCCTGGCGTACGGCTTTCTTTTCCATCATTTTCATAGTCGAGGCCATATCAGTACTCCCAATCCACACGGTTCACGCGCTGTTGCACAACAGACACCAGCACAATGATCAAGAAGAGCACCATCGCAATCGCCGACGCATTGCCCATGTCCTTATACACGAAGCCTGTTCGGTAAATGTAATTGGTCAAGACCATGCCAGAATTCTGCGGTCCACCCTGATAAGCCAAAACATCAAACTGCGCAAACATTTGGAAATACGAAATCAAGGTCATCAGAATTACGAAAGTCGTTGTGCGCCCCAAAAGAGGAAGCGTCATATAGCGAAACTGCTTCCAGCTCCCCGCCCCATCAATCGTCGAAGCCTCATAGAACTCCCGGGGAATGCCGTCCATACCGGCTGAATACAAAATAATGTTATAGCCAAGGTCTGCCCAGAGCGTAAACAAAATCACAGAAAACAATAAGTTATCTGAACTGCCAATCCAATTGACAGAGGAGCCGCCCAGACCTTTGATAATCAAATTCAGTAAGCCATTGGTCGTCGGATAAATACTCCGCCCCCAAATCACCGACGTCGCAACAAGGGGAGCCACCGCCGGCAGGAAAACCGCCATGCGGAAGAAACTCCGGCTTTTGTTCGAGCGAAGTTGCGTGATCAAAGCAGCAATGGCAAGCGAAATCACAATATTAATCGGCACGGCAATTACGGTAAACCAGATGGTGTTCTTCAGAGCCGTAAAGAAAACCGGATCCGTGAACATTTTGCTGTAATTGGCCAAAGCAATAAAGTGATTATTCTGCCCTAAAGGGTTGTACTCCATGAACGAAATCACCACATTTGCCAAGATGGGCATCAGTCTAAAAAGAATGATATGCGCAAATGCAGGGATGAGGACAAGGAGAACGAATTTCTTGTTTTTCATCTACCGTACTCCTTCTACGAGCTCTACGAGCTCCAAGCTGTGGGGCCGGAACGGTGCACACACGCGTTTCGGCCCCACGCATCTACCTATTCATTAATTGCTGTATTCAGCAAAGTTTCGAGTTCTGTCAGCGCTTCATCCATGTCGCCATAGATCCCTTGGCAGTAATTCACGAAAACATCATTGATGTTCTCTTTGAAGATATCCGTATTGAAGTAGCCAATAAATTGACCCTTATCCAAGATATCTACAAGCGGCTGGACAAAAGGCATCGCCTCCACCAGCGCCGGGCTGTGAGCCAGATCCTTTTGGGCCGGGATCGTGCCGGTATTGATGTTGTGCTGCAGAGAAATCTCGTCTTGCCCAAAGAAATCAAGGAAGGCAAAGGCCAAATCCTTAGCCGAAGATTTCTCATTCACAGCCAGAGACCAACCCGTTTCCGCCGCAAACTTCAGCTCGCCATCCCCATAGTGCGGCATCGCTTCGTAAGAAAAGTCAGTGCCATATTCCAGCTCAAAGGTCTGCTCCCCTTCGGCAACCGTCCAGGATCCACGAGGAACATAGAGGGCATTGCCTGCAAAGAGTTGCTGATAGCCTTCCAAATCTTCCCCGCCGGTCAGGCCGGTCAAGTCGGTCACCTTGTCCACTAGAACTAGGTCGGTGAGGATGGTAAAGGCGGCTTTGGCCTCAGGCGAAGTGAAGTTGAACGACCCATCCTCCTTCTGATAATCCGCACCAGCACTCAAAATCATGGCGGTAAAGATGTAGGGCACCGAGTCCCAGTTCACGAAGTCGAAGCCCCGCCTGGTGAAATTCTCGCCATCCATGATCGTTGCCTTCTTCGCACCCGAGATGAGCTCGTCCCAGGTCGTGGGAACTTCGAGGTCATTCTCCCGAAGGATGTTCTGGTTCACGAGCATGCCGCCGTACTCAATGTTGTACTCAAAAGGCATCCCGTAAAGTTTCCCCTCGTACTCGAGCGCTCCCAAAGTCGGCGGGTACGTCTGCTCACGAAGCTTCGTCTCAATCGTCTCCGGCATGGCCGCAAGGGAGCCCGTCGAAGCAAAATCTAGCGCCCAACCACCCCAAATCTCGTAAATGTCCGCACCGCCTTGACCAGACAGCAGCGAGGTCTGCATCTTGCCTTCGAAATCGTCATAAGGGTAGAACTCAAACTTCACCGTGACCCCGGGATTGGCCTCGGTAAACTTCGCCCCAATCTCACGGAAGGAGTTGTTCCAAGACTCCTCCTGATGGCCCCAGAACACCAGTTCACCCGTCAAGTCAGACCCTCCTTGAACGGTCGTTCCCCCTTGGGTCCCCCCTTGCGTAGGCGGCGTCGTCACTTGCCCCCCGCCTCCACAAGCCGCTGTAAGCAGGATGAGGGAACCGGCTACAAATCCAGCGATTACTTTTTTCATGTCATCTCCTCACAAGTTTTCCTGTGCGTTCTTTTTCGCACCAGACGGCCAAAGCCGCCTCAAGCCACTTTCTATAGCTTGAGCGATTGAAAATAGCTCAAGTATTCCGCGTTCTTGTCTAGCATTTCTTGGGTCATGTCATGAATCTCTTGCATGCTCAACACCGCCGCACTCAAGGGGTCGAAGAGGATGGCTTGGAAGACCTTCACTGGATCCCCTTCAATCGCGGCTTCGACGGCGAGTTCTTCGACTTTGGCCGAATGAGAAACCAGGAGCGACAACTGGGGCGGCAAGGTATGGATCCCCAAAGTCTTGATCCCGTCCCTGGTTGCAACCACCGGGACTTCGACACAAGCGGTCGGATCCACGTTGGTAATCAAGCCGTGATTTTGCAGATTGGCATTAAAGGTGAACGGCTCGTAACTGCCATACATGGCATCGAAAATGTAAGCTGCATACTCTTCGCCGCGCTCCAGCTCGACCTCGCCGTTCTCGAGCCACTCGTTATACTCGGCTTCCCAAGTATCTTCACGGTGCAGGTATTCATCCAAAATGTAGCCATAGGCGCCGGGATTCCAGCCAGTCCCGTGGGTGCAATACTTCTCAATGAGGTCCGGGCGCTTGCGGAACCAAGGATTGTACTCCGAGTTGTGGCCAGAAGACTCCGTCGAGTAGTAGCCCAAGTGCTTGAACATTTCATTTCTCACCGGCTCATAATTCGCCACTTCTGGACGATTCATCGCCTCACGAAGCCTCGGGTAGGCATCTTCCCCATTCACCTTGAAATCCAAGTAAAACGCCTGGTGGTTGATCCCCACACAACGGTACGAAACCTCATCCGGTGAAGCGTCCAGCCATTCACTCAGCATTTCCGCCGTCCCCTGCACGCTGTGGCAAAGGCCCGTCACACTGATTTTCGTCTGCTTCTGTAAGTAGCTCACCAACATGGCCATGGGGTTCGTGTAGTTCAGGACGATCGCCTTCGGGCAAACCTCTTCAATGTCACGAATTATCTCCAGCATCACCGGAGCCGTGCGAAGGAAACGGAATATCCCGGAGGGCCCTCTGGTGTCCCCGACACAGGTATCTACGCCATACTTCTTCGGAATTTCAATGTCATGGCGCCAGACTTCCACGCCACCCTGAAGTATCGTGATCAAGACACCATCAGCGTCTTGCAAAGCCTCTCGCCGATCCAAGCTCGTCTTGACTTCCGCATGATAACCACCTGCCGCCAAAATCTTCTTCACACCCGCTTCTGCGTAGTGAAGTCTTTTCGCATCGATATCCATCAACATGATTTCGCAGTCTTGGAAGGCTTCGAAGGTCATCAGGTCTCGGACGAGATCACGGGTGAATTCGAAGGATCCTGCACCAATAAATGTGAATTTCCGCTTCATTTTTTCATACCTTTCATCTGTTTACTAAAATTTTTAGTGAAATTAATTTATGTAAAATGCGTACATAACCAATAAAAAATCGTCTTATCACCCTTAGATTAACAGGTTTTCACAATTTGTAAACGTTTTTGCCGAAAATCCCTTGCATTTTTCTCGTTTCTCCTCTATAATTTTACTAAACAAGCTAAAACCGTTCGCCTCAGAAACAAGAAGCACACACGAAACAAACAAAGAATTAAGGAAACGAGGAAAAGCCATGGCCACCATGCGTGATATCGCCCGCAAGGCACAAGTATCCGTTACGACCGTTTCCCGCGTCCTTGCGCAAGATCCGGACTTCCAAGTCACGGAAGAAACTAGGGCGCGCGTCTACGAAGTCGCCGCAGCCCTCCACTACAAAATCAAGAATCCCTTACCCCCGCAAGGCGCGAAACAAAAAATCTTATTAGGCGTCATCTTAGCCATGACCTCCGATAAATATTCAGATCCCTTCTTCGATTCCATCCTGGTCGCTGCCAGAGAAACCTGCGAGCAATACAATGCCTTCATCCAAGTAAGCCGGAACTTCCGCGACCTCAATAACCCACTCCTCCTAGAAGAACTCTGCCAAATGGGCCTCTCCGGCCTCATCGTCATGGAAGAACTTCCTGCCCCCATCTTGCAGAAACTCCAGGAAGCCATACCGCATATCCTCCTAATCGACCAACCCGACGCCCGCTTAAACACCGTAGGCTATGACCACTTAGAAGCAGGCATGCAAATCATGGACACCTTGCTGGAACGAAACTACCAGCGCATCGCTTACATCAGTGGCAGCACACCGCATACCACATTAGAAGACTCCATCCGTCACTTGGTCTACCGCGAAGCCCTTCGCAAAGCCGGCCTCCCCTACGACAAAAACCTCGTCAAAGACTGCCGTTGGGACATGAACATCTGCGCCGCCATGACCCGCCAACTCATGGAAATGGCAGAACTGCCCGACGCCATCATCGCCGGCTCCGACTCTTTAGCCTCCGCCATCCTCGGCATGACCTACAACATGGGCCTACGCTGTCCCCGAGACTTCGGCGTCATCGGTTTCAACAACTTGAGCCTAAGTGCCCATCTCATCCCCCCCTTAACCACTGTTCACATCCCAACGCAAGAAATCGGCAAAATCGCCGTCGAACGCCTCATGGACATGATCGCCGGCAAAGGCGGCTCCATCCGCAAAATCCTCGTCCCCAGCACCATCGTCCTTCGGGACTCCCTCCGAAAGAAGGCACAAACATGAACTACTACCTAGGCATCGATGGCGGCGGCACCAAAACCAAATTCCTCCTCGCCGACGAACAAGGCCAAATCGTCTCCGAATACGAAGGCCCCACCACCCACTACATGCAAGTCGGCTTCACCGGCATCACAGAAATCCTGACCCAAGGCCTCGATGCCTGTCTAAGCCAAGCCGGTCTCGAAAAACAAGCCATCCGCCAAGCCTACGCAGGACTCGGTGCATACGGGGAAATTCCCGGCGACAACGAACCCATCCGTGAAGCGGCGGCTTTGGCCCTCAAAGGCATCCCTCTCCTAGTCGGAAACGACGGCGAAAATGCACTGGCGGGCTCATTAGGCGGCGTCGCCGGCATCAACGTCGTCGCCGGAACCGGCTCTATCGCCTTTGGCCGAAACAGCGCAGGCGAAGTCAAACGCTGCGGTGGCTGGCACCAATCCCTCGGCGGCGACGAAGGCAGCGGGTATTGGTTCGGCCAGAAGCTGATTCACGCCTTCACCAGACAAAGCGACGGCCGCGACCCCCACACCCTCCTTTACCCAGCCGTCCGCGAGCACTTCGGGCTCACCAACGACTTCGACCTCGTCCACATCCTCATTAGCCTGTGGAACTACGATCGCACCAAGATCGCCTCCCTCTCCTACCTCGCCGCTGACCTGGCCAAAGCCGCCGACCCCCACGCCCTCTCCTGGTTCCGGGAAGGCGCTTTTCGTTTGGCCGAGCTCGCCACAACCCTTGCCTTGGAACTCAATCTCCCGGCCGGCTCCCCCGTCTCCGGAAGCGGCGGGATGTTCAAGCAAAAAGACCTTCTCCTACCCCACTTCTGCGAAATCCTCGACCAAGCCGGCCTCCGCTACCAAGAACCCCTCTTCCCACCCGACCGCGGCGCCCTCATCCTCGCCATGCAGCACG
>CAZCLL010000115.1:0-8713 GCA_964499555.1 uncultured Fastidiosipila sp. | reverse complement strand
TCGTTGGTGAAACACCAACGAATCTAATCAGATCACCAACCTATTGAGGACAATCCTTTTTTACGCCTTACGGTTAGTCTATACTAACCACCGTTTAGAAATACTTAACAAATAAACGTCATTCCAACCTATTGACAGTCCAAATCAAGAGTGTTATACTCTAATGGAAAAGATGATTTCCAATAGCGAAAAAACTGACTAAGCCAATACTCAACACTCTGCGTTGAGAACACAGCGGCTTATTACTGACCACCCAATCGACAGAGACGCTTCTAAGCTCCACAGTGTGGCAATCGACAGCTCTCACATCATAACAATCCTCACGATCAGAAAGCAGGTGATACCATGAGGCACAAAGACTCAGCGCTGATGCAGCGCATACATGACTACGCGGAGGACTTCTACCTCGCCAACGGCAGGTCGCCAAATACGGGAGAGATTGCCGCAGAGATGAATATTGCGCGCGGCACGGTCTACAAATATCTCACAGCAATGGACGAGAAAGGAATGCTTGCTTACGACGGCAAGAATCAAAGTATTGTGACGGATAGGATAGCTCTTATCAGCCCATCGCAAAGCGCGGTGGTCTACGCCGGCTCTATCCCATGTGGCCCACTCGACGAGGTCGAAGCGCAGGTGGAGGAATACGTCAACCTTCCTACATCCATCTTCGGCGATGGCGAGCTGTACATCATCAGAGCGTATGGCAACTCGATGATCGAAGCCGGTATCGACTCCGGCGATATGGTCGTCGTTGAGAAACAGGTCGAGGCGAATGTCGGCGAGATTGTTGTGGCAAAAGTTGATAATCAGAACAGCTTGAAAAGGCTGGAATACGATGAAGATAATCAAATGTACATCCTTCACCCGGAGAATAAGAAACTTGATGATATAAAGGTGCGGGAGCTTGACATTCAAGGCGTGGCGCGCTTCGTCATTAAGGCGCTTTAAAAAGACGGTCAAGGCTATCAGCCAAGACTCTGTCGGCAAGGCTTAGCCATCTGCGACAGGAGTTGTATAGTATAACAACCACGGGGAGAAAAACATGAAGGGACATAACGATAGAACATTTTGCTCAAGCTCTTTAGACTTTCAACCGGATACGGATTACCCTCCCGGCTTTTGTGCGGTTGCCAAAGCGGAGGACGGGTGTGAATACGACGAAGCCCTTGTAAATAGCGCGGAAGCAGAATTCTCATCTCAACAACAGGTGACTACCGAGTCTGCCACGGCCTCTACTACCACTGCACCATCTGGCTGCACAGCCAATGCCGCCACTCGGCCATCCCTTGCGCGCCGTCAGGGCATTATATCCATGCGCGAAATGCTGATAAAGTGCTACGGTCAGGAGCTGATGCAGCGTCTCGCCGACTCGATTAACAGTGGCGACACAGAACTGCTTGAACAGGGGTGCTTCACGGCAGATACCGCCAACATGCAAATTACGGACGTCTTTTTCACGCGCACGTCCCTTTACTCGGTCTATGCAGACGTATACTGCAAAGCGTCGTTGCTTTCACAAGATACCCCTTGGGTCAGTTGGCTGACCAAGAAGTTTAGATGCGGCATGAGCATAGACATGTTTGAGGATGAGCCAGAGGAAGTCGATTTCTATGACAGCTGTCTGGCAAACCATTGTCACCATAGGGTTGAGGGCGTCCCTTTGGACGATTACTGGGTACCGTACTATAAAGCCGAGGACATCGAAAAGGCATCAGAGAACATCCTCTGGGTCAACTGTCCGCATATGCTGGAAGACCCCAGCGCGATCAACGCACACGAGCTAGCTGCCGCGCTTGGCTTGAACATTATTCACCTACCACTTTACAAGAAAAAGCAGACGGCGAGTATTCTGTTTTTCACAGCCGGCGTCGTAACCCTGCGCGACGAGGACGGAGAGCCGTACACCCAGCATGTAGACGGGAAGACAATCGTGCTGAATGACTACTACGTCGATAGGCCGCAGGCGAGCCAGACCGCTATATTTCACGAGTGCTTTCACTACACCGAACACTACATCTTCTTCCGCGGCCAGAGCATGTGTAACAATGATTTATCTTTGTTCGCGCCGTGGAAGGATAAGAATCAGAATGACTCAACTAGCGTCGAACAAGACTCTATGAGCGCAGAACCGGCAAACACAGGGCTGGGACGCAAGAAAAAGCATAATCAAGCGAACCCGATTCGCGTTCTCGAATGGCAGGCGAACAGGGCAAGCTACTGTATGATGATGCCGAAGTCGCTGCTGGCCCCGCGCTTGTCGAAAGGCTTGGAGAAACTCTCAGGCACGGGCTACCATCTCGGAAAGAAGCTCGACATTGTGTGTCGGAATCTGGCGGAGGAGTTCTCTGCACCCAAGTACTGTGCCCGCTACCGTGCGATCAATATGGGCTATATCGCCGCTAAGGGCGCGCTCAACTATGTCGGTGACCGTTATATTGAGCCGTTTGCTTTCTCGCACGATTCGTGCCGGGGCGACTATAGCTTCGTCGTTTCCGCGAAGGACGTTGTTCACGAATACATCAGCAACGCTGAATTTAGAGAGCTGCTCGACAAAGGGCACTATGTGTATGTAGACGGTCATATGTGCGTGAACGATGAACAATTTGTCGTCAAGAGCGAGTATGGATGCCGCCTGACGCGATATGCCAACGCCAATGTCGATAAGTGCTGTCTCCGCTTCCAGATCAACTACATCGTTGACGCAGACGATGGCTATGTTTACGGTCAACTCCGCAGCGATGCGGAGTACAACGAGCGGTATTTGACTTACGACCGCATTACTGAGAATATGTCAATTTTCCAGCGAACGACGCTGTACACCGAAATTATCGCATCGCTGTCCAAACAGGCACATAAAGCCATTGTGGAACACATGATACGACTTGAGATTACGACGGAGCAGATGGCTGAGCGGTGCGAAGTCCACGAGAGCACCATTAAGCGGATACGGCGCGGCGACAAGAAAACGTTCACGCTTGACCAGATTGTGATTATCTGCATCGCCATTCACCTGCCGCCGGAGTTGAGTGACGACCTTGTGGCACGCTCCAAGAACTTCTTCTTAACGCAGCCGGAGGATGATACGAAGGAGGCGAGAGAGCTATTCACGCTCCACATGATCTACCGTGTTCTGCTTCGCTCGTTCTACCTCCTGCCACTGAGGGAGATACAGAAGAAACTGGCGGCAGAGCATCAGCTGATGTTGGAGTTTAGTAAGGTGTCAATGAGCGAGGCAATGTAAAAAGACTGGTCTGTCAGCCACAGTAGCCAGCCACAGCAGCCGACTTGATGCCATATGGATGTGGCTAAAAAACCGAATACCCTTTGAGGGCTTGTGCCGGGAAGAACGCATTCCTGACCAAGCCCTCTTTTTTTTTGCCATTTTGGTTAGGCTCGCCTAACTGCTACCTCTCGCATTATCCAGTTTTCTTTTGATTTCAAGAAGCTCCCACTGATCGTTTGCGAGCTTAGCATCCAGCCCGAATATACCGTTTTCCGCATCATCGAGTTGCGCATTGAGTAAAGCCTCAGCTTTTGACTTGCTATCAGCCCAACTGTCAAAGTCGGCTGTGATTATTTCAAGCTCCCCGGTCTTCTTCTTTACAAGTTCAAGCGCATCTGACTTCCAGTCAGCAAAGAAGCAGTTGATGCCGCTAGAAATAAAGGCGGTTTGGTCTTCAAGGTCATCCTTTGCGTTGTTTAGGTGCTGTTGATATGTCGATTCAAGCTCTTTTCGCATGGGCAACGATTCGGTCAAGAAATGAACGTACTTGTCAAACTCAGCAACTGCGCACTTGATGGACAGAAAGTAGACTTGAAGCTCTATATAATTAATCCCAGTTTTGTACAAATCGGTTACAAGTGGTTCAGTGAAGAGAAGATCGGGTGACTGAATATAGTTCAAGATTGCTTCTCTGTACTGGCTTATTCTCTTTTTGATGGCATCGATGCGTTCAGGCGAGAGCGTTCCCAGAAGGTCATACGATAAAGCTGACAAGTACTCAAGCATCAGCTTGTGGCTGCCGAACAGCGTGTCAGCCAGCTTGATCTGTCCAAAGAACAGCCTTGTGATGCTTTCATATGGCGGGACACCCTCATAGCCGCTAACGCAACGAACCTGTGTCTCCTGTTCTGCTTGAAACGAGCCAATGTCCTCGATGAGTTTAGCGCGATAGAATACTTCGGGAAACACTATCTTGACATCTTTGTTTTGAATGTCACGAACCGAGCGCTTTGCCTTATCTTCTGCATCAGAAACCATTCGCTGAAGCTCATTCAAATTTTGCGGCATGTAAATTAGTGCCGTTCTGTCCGAACCGTCAGAAAAGGTACGAATAATCAGCTCCATATCAGGGTCGCTTCCAGTGGGTATTTCGGTATGAATGTATGTCAGCGCCCAGAATACTAGATTCTTGAAATCGTTGAGGAACTTGGAGTAGCTGTCACAGAGGCTGGTTACTCTATCAGCAATTGAATCGGGCTTGTCTTTATACAGCTCGATATAGCGTAGTATCTGTTTCATCCCTTCCGTAGCGAGTGTGTCCATGTGAAAAGCGGCGTTGTGAATAAAACGCATGAAGGCGTTTGTCATGTGTAGATGATGGGCTTCGCAAATAGCCTCAATATCAGAGTAATCCAGCTGTAAACGCACCTTGGCGAGCTCAAATCCGATGTTCTCGCTGTATGAAAACGCGCTCTTTGCCGGGTTTTCTTGAAAATCCTTATATTCGAACAAACCATTCGCAGTATCAGCATATTGCCTACGTATCTCTCCAATGAATCTTTTCTGTGTATCGATCTGATGCGAGATTGATGCGGCGTTCTGTAACACGCCAATCATCACGTTCCCGATATGGTAGAGCTGTAACGCGGAATACTGATGGTCAATGGTTTCTTTCAGAAGCCGAAGTGGGAACTTATCCCTCAGCAGCGCGACTAAAGATAGGATAGTCAGTATCCTTGCGGTATCTTCTAGAGAGTTGTCGCCGCAAATATTCGCCACAACTTGATCGCGTATTAGAACGAGAATGTAGAAAACGTTGGAGTGGAGAGTTTTCCTCTTGAGATCAACAGAATCCGTGTTCTTTGCTTCGACTGGCATTACTCGATCAACGAATCCCAGCAGATTACGGCTTAAGCCATCTGTATTCCAGTTTTCCAGAAAACTCTTCGTATGTTGCGATATCACGTTCACGCTGTTGTTATGCTTTGCAAGGTAGTCGCTTACATAGTCAAGGTAGCCACCACACCCTCGTTTTCCTTCGTTTCCACAAAGGTCTTTTACGAATTCAGTTATCTCTTTATTCCCCTTGCCGTAACAGTCCTTCTCAACTTTAAGCCTCTCGACTATAACGGTGGACGCGAAAAATGCGTTAAAGAACGCTATACGGTCTTTTACTCCTGCGGCATCTTTCTCGGACTTCGGGGCGGATAAGGCTGGCGTTTCGTATGAGTTGGCATCCTCAAACCTATCTTTACTTCCTACACCAAACAGGAAACAGCGTATGTTATCGAGGTCGAGAGCACAGTGTAACTCCTTCGCCATGTTAGCCTCCTGTTCTCTTGGTGACCAGTAATCAAGCACATTGGACAAATCAGAAAGCAAAACTTTTTTGGGAAAATTCTCCCGTATTATTAAGCGCTGAGGTGCGGTAAAATCAAGCCAAGAAAGGGGGAAACCTAAGCACTGCACCAGAAACGCATTCATCGCTTGAGGGACTCACGCGGGATCACTGGAGAGATTGCGCTGAGGGGTGCTCAAGAAAGACGACTCCAATTACTGCCACGTATTGAATCAATTATACCACAACGAAGGCGGTGAGTCCATTGGGCTAGTAAAGCTTTGGTGAAGATTTGACCCAAACTTATCATCGTGGATGCATACACGAGAGGATAAGGTCACGAGAAAAGTACTGAGACGCGGTGCTGCGTCTGAGTTCCTTGACTGTGCCTTTGCCCCTCGTTTTTTTGCACCCTTTTTTCCGCACCAATCGCAAAATCACAAACGATCACAAGGAGGAAATCACTATGACAGATTACAACTTCCGCGCTATCCAGAAGGAAATCGCCCGCTCCGCAGACCTCCCCATCGACGTTCTCGGTGAGGCACCTAACGCTGAACTGCTCAAGACCGCCTTGACGACGATTGGCCATGAAGCTGCTTCTCAGTGCGACTGGCCGGCCTTCCACTTTTACTACCGAGTGAACCAGCGTGTGTGTGCTGCGCAGGGAAAGACCAACGATGTCGAGGGCATTGAAAGCTACATCAGCGCCTTTCCCGCTCCGGCTCATACGATCTCTGACGATACGCGCAAGGCGCTCTGGGAGAACATCGCCGATGCTTACCGTGAGGCTTGCGCGAAAGTCGGCTATACCGATTGATCTCCAAAGGGGCGTGGCTGTTCCGACTTGCTGGAGCTGACACGGTTACTCCTAGACTCCCTGTCGCTGTGGGTTGGCGGGTAAGAAAAAGCGGCCCACAGCGGCGCACTCTGAAAGATGGTGACGCTATGTTGCCCGATACTGAGTAGATAAGGCTCTTGCAGACTGCGTCTCATGCCGTTTGCACCGAGGATGAGAAGCCTCTTGCAAAAGCACTGGAAGCTATTCTGCAAGATATGGAAGAACAGGAACGTGCGGCAAAAGAACTGGCTAGGCGGCAGAATCGAGCCAAGAGCCTTAAAGCCATAATGCTTCTAAAGGCATATCACGGCGCGAATACCCGAAACGCTATCCGTAACACGAATCGAGCTAAGTGTCATGGTAGGTTGAGCCGTCTGCCTTTCCGCGCGAGAGATCGCCCTCACCCGTGATTTGCGGTTCTCTACGAACCGTACCATACCCCCGCGAACGTCGCCCAGGCAACTCACTACTCGAAATAAACAAGACTAAAGGAGGAGAAACCATGACAAACGTTATGTTGGACGCTCTTATCATCTACAACATCTTTCTGAGGGAAATGCCCGGTTTGCACAACTGGATGCAAGCGATGGCTTCGGCGCTCAATATGGGCTTTAACGCCATCTATATGTCCCCTTTCAACAGGGTCGGTTCATCGCGGAGCAGCTACTCCATTATGGACCTCATGGATTATGACCCTCGGTGCTTTACACACGGGGCAGAACCAATCGATGAGCTGCGTGAGTTTCTTCAAGTCTGCAAGGAACGATGCGTACTGCCGATTATGGACTTAGTTATCAACCACACAGCATTCGATTCCCCTTTGGTTAGGCGCTATCCACAGTGGTTCAAATATGATAACGCCGGTCGGATCGTGCATCCGGGGGCGGGTGATACGGTGTGGGGAGACATCGTAACGCTCAACTACGAATCTCTCGATATGACCCTTTGGAACTACATGCGTGACGTTATCGCGTTTTACTGTCGCCTTGGCTTTCGCGGTTTCCGCTGCGACTGCGCTAACCAGATCTATCCGGGATTCTGGCAGTGGGTCATCAGTTCCATAAAGGCTGAGTATCCCGATACGGTCTTTATCGCGGAGTCGTTCTGTGATCGCAACCAGCGCGTCATGCTGGGCAAGGTGGGTTTTGACTATATCTTCAACTCTGCCAAGTGGTGGCAGTACGACGGCAACTGGCTGGTGGAGGACGCTCTGGCTACGGCTCCCTTCTGTGACAGTATCGCAATGCCGGCTAACCATGATACGGAGCGTGGCATCGTCGATGCTGGCAGAGATGTCGAGGTTCTGAAACAGCGGATTCGCTTCACGGCGTTCATCTCGAAAGGATTTGAGCTTACAGCCGGAGATGAGTACGCCGTTGACAAGCGGATTGATGTGGTAGATTCCGGCCCCGAGAACTACTTTACCACAGGGATTGACTTGCGCGACTTCATTGCCGAAACGATCACTCTGAAAAAAAGCTGCGCGTCCTTATGTGAGGAAGGCGATACCGACTTGATTCATGTGGACAAACAGGCGGCCGTCCTGCTGCGTCGCTGGCGTGGAGAGGCTGTTATGCTGGTCATCAATAAAACCCATCGGACGATTCGTGTGCCTTTCGGTGTTGTGCGCTGTAAGTCTCTGCCGTCTGCAAGCGTTCTGAGTGAACTGGTGGACGATGGTTTCATTCTGGCACCGCTGGAAGTTCGCGTCGTCCCAATTAACTCAATGTGCGCCACGGCATAAAGTGACTAAGAGTGATTAGTCCAAGGATGTGACGTAACCAAGAGTAGCTAGGGCAGAAGGAGCTTCGCGGTGTGCTTGATGCGCTGCGAGGCTCTTTTGTGCATATTGAACAAACAAAAACGCCGAGGGTCCAGTTTGTGAACCCCTTAATGCAGGAAATCTTGAAACAATTATTCATTTTCAGTGTCAGAAATGTACGAAACGGGTGATGATATTAGCTTTTCAGTCTGAAAATGAAGCGAAGCACAATAATTCCTGCGTAATAAGGGTTCACAGTGTGAACTGTTGGTGCTCTCCGTTTCTCGCTATCATTATCTTGTCAGTTGACGCGCAATGTCGCACTTGGAGAGAGAGGATGAGCTTAAGAAATCTACGGGTTTTTCGTACAAATCACCGTTTCACCTCCAATGTACTGTGAAGGGCAAGAAGGACACGCTGGACAACCAGACTTACAACCAGTCGGATTCCTCCTAAGAACTACCTAACCACAGCCCTCCTCGCCAGGATGGCTGAACACAGCGGCAAGATGACCGGCTGTACGGCGGCAAGCCAGCCACCGTAACA
>CAZCLL010000114.1:0-8738 GCA_964499555.1 uncultured Fastidiosipila sp. | reverse complement strand
TTGAGATTGCTGTTTGGGTGGTTGGATCCCGGATTTAATCGAAAATCAACACGATGATTGTGGTGGAGATTGCTGTTTTGGTGCTTGGATTCCGGATTTAATCGAAAATCAACACGATAGTTGTGGTGGAGATTGATAAGTTCATTGTCAGCAAGTAATGTAGAATGTTATGCTGGTCCGATTTTGTCTTTGTCCATGCAAAATATATTATCTGATAGGTGATTTTTCTGAAAAGGATCCTATTACCACTGTCTCGAGACGTTTTTTCTGGTTTTTTGGCTCTGTACAACATGCTACATTAGTTAATTCATGGATAACGACGGATTCTGACTACCTTAACTTGTTACATGATTCTTTAATACACCTTGCTGTGCACTAAACACTAGAAGAGAGGGATATCGACCAGAACACGCACCGAACACAAGAAATCCTTCCGACTATCAATCAAATCTATGCAAGGATTAGCATCCACAGTAGCACTTCAACTGTGGGAGTAATGGATTGTTGGGGGGAAGGGTAGGGAGCGGTGGCTTTGGCCGAGAGAGGAGGGGTGGAGAGGGGTGGAGGGGGTGGAGTGGTCGGAGTGGGTTAGTTTTTGTGATTGACAGTCATTTTAAGCATCTGTATAATGTTCAGCGTGCCTTGCGAAGGGACGGTGGAATTAGCTCAGTTGGTTAGAGTGCCAGATTGTGGCTCTGGAAGTCGTGGGTTCGAATCCCATATTCCACCCCATTTTTCAATCGCATGGACATTGGGGTGTAGCCAAGTGGTAAGGCACGGGACTTTGACTCCCGCATCCGCAGGTTCGAACCCTGCCATCCCAGCCACGATTCGCTAGCTCAGTCGGTAGAGCACCTGACTTTTAATCAGGGGGCCGAGGGTTCGAGCCCCTCGCGAATCACCATCATGAAGCCCGGAAATCTTGTATTTCTGGGTTTTTTGATTTCACTGGGGATTTTCTTCAGCGCTGTGGATTGTGTGCTACGAATTGGGGAGCCTCTAGTCTAGAGGGATGAAGAACGGTATGATTAAGATGATTTTACGAAATGACTTCTTCTGATTTTCGGGGCTTGAGAGTCTTTATGGCTTACGTTGCTAGGGTTGATTGGCTTGACTTTGCGAAGAGTAGCGAAGTGTAGCGATGAGTAGCGATTAGTAGCGAAAAGTAGCCAAGTGTAGCGATGAGGGTACCGAGGAGTTGGAGAAGATGAGGATAAAGATATGGCAAAACCATTGCGATTCTATCTTGCGCAGATTATAGGGAAGGCAATTTATGGCGTGATGAAGCTTCTGGGAAGGAATGCGACGCATTTCCCTGGGATGATGGCTTTGAAGATTGATCCCAAGTATTTGGCGCATGTTTCGAAACCGGAGAAGATTGTTGCGGTGACGGGGACGAATGGGAAAACGACAACCGCGAATATGATTGGGGATCAGCTGGCTTTGGCTGGGAAGCGCTATATGCATAATCGCTTTGGTTCGAATACCATGGATGGGATTGTGAGTAGCTTTGTGGGCTTCAGTACGTTTTGGGGGAAGAATCCCTATGAGATTGCTGTGCTGGAGATTGATGAGCGTTCGGCGCTGCGGATTTTTACGCAGATGACGGCGGATTATCTTGTGGTGACGAATTTGTTTCGCGATTCGTATGCGAGAAATGCGCATGCGGATTATATTTTCTCGATCCTGAATCAGGCGATTCCGGATGAGACGACTTTGGTTTTGAATTATGATGACCTGATTTCTAGCCAGTTGAAAGCGCAGAACAAGCGGGTGGGGATTAGTCTTCCGTTGTTGGAAGGGGAAGAGGAGGATCGAAATTCCCGGATTAAAGATCTAGTGAATTGTCCCGAATGTCATCATGAGTTGACGCCGGATTTCATTCGCTACAATCACATCGGGCGTTATCATTGTGAGCATTGCGGTTTCCAAAGTCCCGAGCCCGATTATGTGGTGGCATCGGCGGATCTACAGGAGCGAAAGGCAACCATTCGGCGGAGAAGTCTGGTCCAGGTGACCCCGTCGAGCCAAGGAACCCAGACCACCCAGACCACCCAGGCTACCCAAGCAACTGAGGCAGAGTTTACCCTGTCGACGAAAAATATTGTGGATCTTTACAATTTACTGAGTGCGACGGCGGTGCTTGCTGAACTGGGGATTTCGATTAAAGAACAAGCGGAGCGGTCAGCAAAAGTTGAAGTGGTGGCCTCCCGTTTCGCAGAGAAGATCGTGAAGGGGAAGCGAATCCTGACCATGTTGGCAAAGGCTTGTAATCCGATTGCATCTTCGAGGACCTTTGATTTTGTGCGAAAGGAAGCAGGGTCAAAATGTGTTGTTTTGGCAAACAGTGAGATCAAGAAAGGCAATCACAATTTGGAGAACATCGCTTGGATCTATGACAATGATTTTTCTTACCTGAACGATCCGGAGATCAAGCAGGTCATTTGTTGTGGGAAGCGGTACCTGGACTTTGCGTTTTGCCTTGCTCTTGCGGGTGTGCCTGAGGAGAAGATTACTCTGGAAGAAGATTTTGCGAAAGTCCCGGCAGCAATCAAGCTCTCTGACGTGCAGACGATTTGCGTATTGAAGGATCTCGATACCGAAACGATTAGTCGTGACATGGCAGCGAAGATTGAGAAACGGATTCTGGAGGCCTCATGATAATCGAACTTTTGTATCCTGAACAGGCGAACCTTTTTGGCGAACTAGGTGATATGGATTACTTGCGACAACTCTTTCCCGAAGCTCGTTTCGTCGAAACGAAACTTACCGATACGCCGCTTTTTGTGCAAGAACCTGTGGACTTGGTCTTCCTGGCGCCGATGTCTGAAAAGACGCAGGAGTTGGTGATTGAGCAGTTGAGACCTCATAAAGAAGCCATTCGTCAGGCGGTTCAGAAACGGGTGCATTTTCTTTGGATGGGGAATGCGCTAGAGATCATGGGAAATTACATTGAAAATGAGGATGGTTCTCGAGTCGAGGGTCTGGGGCTCTTTCCGATTCATGCGAAAAGGCAAATGTTGAAGCGTTTGTCTTCTGTTTTCTTGGGTTCGCGGGAAGGGATTGAGATTGTTGGGGCCAAAGCACAGTTCACCCAACAGTATCTGGACGACCCGGAGTTTCCGGTTTTTTGTCAAGTGAAACGAGGTTTAGGCTTGCATGAGGGTTCGACACAAGAAGGCGTTCATTACCGAAACTTTATTGGAACCTCGATTTTGGGACCTTTCTTGATTTTGAATCCGCCCTTTGTGGAGAAATGGGCTAGATCAATTGCAGGGCGAGAGATCACCTTGCCGTTCGCCGATCTGGGGCGGAAAGCGTATGAAAAACGTGTCATGGAACTTCGTGACCCCAAGACCACGCTCTAACGACGGATTCCGAAAAGTCGCTGAAAGACTCGCCAATAGAGTCACCAAAAGGGTAAGAAAGTGCCCGACATCAACCCGGCTTTTCACGTACACTTAGGTGGCTAGGGAGGTTTTCTTATGTCTAAAAAAATACATGTCAATATTGTCAGTGATCCTTTTTGTTCGTGGTGCTGGGGATCCGAGCCGGAACTTCGTGCACTGGAGACCCTCTTCGGTGATCAACTTGAAATTACCCAACATATGGGCTACTTAATTCCGGATGTGCGGGAAGAACCCGATTTTGATTATGCCAATCATGGCTATGATGGCGTGAACCAGAGCATTGCGGACCATTGGGCTGGCCCTCAAGCGCGTACCGGCATGCCTTATGCCCCGGAGAAATTCAAGCTTTTCTCGGAAGGCAATGATTCCGGTTTCCCGGTAGCGATTGCTTATAAGGCAGCAGAGATGGTTGCCCCCGATCTGGCTTCGGGCTATCTCCGCCGCCTCCGTGAAGGCATCTTCACGAACGGGGAGAGAGTTACCCAAATCAATACACAAGTTGCGCTGGCTCACGAGTGTGGCATCGACGGGGAAGCCCTTCGCCGCATCATCGAGTCCGGTGAGGCCGAGGAGGCTTTCCAAGACGATATCACTTGGGCAGATTCTCGCACCGTCGAAGTGTATCCGACCTATTTCGTTTCTACCGAGGAACAAGAAGAGCGTTTGGCAGGCTACATCACCCTTCCTCAATTGGATGAGGCGATCAGGCGTTTATCGGGAGGGGAAGTCGAAGCGAAGTACCTCGACAGGAGTCTAGAAAGTCTTCAGGAACTACTCGGGCACTACCCACGGGCGGCTTTGGCCGAAGTGAAACGACTCTTCAAGTTTGAGAGCGTGGGCGAGGCGGAGTCGTGGGTTCGGTCCTTGCCGGAAGAGCAGGTCAAACTGACTGCCGTCGGGAAGACCTTCTGGGTGGAAAAAGTATGAGTTGGCCTGAGCATACTGTAGATTTGGCGGCAATTCGCGAGGAGACCAGGCGTGCGATTGCTGAACTGCTGGCGCGTAGTCCGCTCGAGGCGGGGGACCTGGTGGTCGTGGGTGGTTCGTCCAGCGAAGTCTTGGGGGAGCACCTGGGGCAGGCTTCTTCTGCGGAGATTGGGCGCGTGATTGTTGCGGAGGTTTCGCAGCAACTTCGTGCTGCCGGCCTCCATCTGGCCGTCCAGTGCTGCGAGCACTTGAACCGCGCGCTTGTGGTGGAGCGTTCCTGGGCCAAAGCCGCCGGCCTTCCAAGAGTCAACGCGCTTCCGCAGCTACATGCGGGAGGCTCGTTTGCAGTGGCGTATTGGGAGATGGCAGAGGTGCCTTGCTTGGTTGAGAAGGTGGAAGCGTCTGCCGGTCTCGACGTCGGCCTCGTCATGATTGGCATGCATCTACGGCCTGTAGCTGTTCCTTTACGTCTGGAGCAGAAGACGATTGGTCAAGCCCGTGTCACTGCTGCTTATAGCCGAGATAAATTAATTGGCGGGGAAAGGGCTTCTTACCAGTAAGGCCTTTGGCATGAAGTATTTTATTTGAAACCAGAAAAGAGCCCCCTTTCGGGTGGCTCTTTTCTGGTGGGAGATGATGCCTTAAGGAGGCGCTTAGTCGTTCATTTTCTTGCGTCTGCTTACGATAGCCAGTGCAAGACCTAAGCCTACGAGGACGAAGCCGATCACCACGGGGGCTTGGCTCTCGCCCGTTGAAGGAACATTGTCTTTTGCCGTTGTTGTAGGCGTTGTGCCGGGCTTCTGTGTGCTTGTTGTGCTTGTTGTTTCGCTCGGCTCCGTCGGAGTCGTCGGCTCTGAAGGTTCAGTCGGTTCGCTTGGCGCGGTCGGCGTAGTCGGCTCAGTCGGTTCGGAGACTTCCGCGGCTGCTACGACTTGAACACGGCCATCGTAAGTGTAGGCGAAGGAGCCGTTTGCACTCAAATCTTCCATGTAATCCACCACGATGTCAAGCAGCATGCCATGGAGGCTGATCTGAGTTTTGCCACCAAACATGGTGTAGCCGTCACCACCAACCGCCATGAAATCATTCGTAGCGAGTTTGTAGGTCTTTGTGAGATCGAGCTTCTCTGAACCAACCATGACATCGGTTATTTCTTTGAATTTGGTCACGGTCACTTCTTCACCGGCGTCATTTGCACTTTTCACTTCTTGGGTCACGATTGTGAAGGTCATGCCGGCGACATGTGGGAATTTCCCGGCAGCATTTGGGTAGTCAGAGGCACCGAACGTAAGGGCATCCAAAATATCCTGGCCACTCACTTCGATCACCGTCATTTGATTGCCAAAGGGCAGGACTTCCAGGACCGCTCCGTAGGTGATGTTACCTGTGGGGATCGACGCTCTGATTCCGCCACCGTTAGTGATGACCACATCCGCACCGGACTCTTGGAGCATGGCATCTGTGATGAGGTTACCAAGGTTCGTCCCCTTGGTACGGACATTCGCGCGATCGCCATCTAAGTCTTGCGTGGTCGCACCGACCACACGCTTCAGCATTTCTGCATTCTCCGCAATCTTGGTGTCAAGAAGGGCTTTCATGTCCGGATCCTCAGCCGCTTGCGAAGCCGTAGCATAAGGAATCAGTTCTGCGTTGATGTCAGACAGCACGCCATCGGTCAGGGTGATGGTCACTTTGCCGATGTTGTGCAGCCAATCACCAGTCGAAGCGATCAAGGTACCGTTGTAAACATAGCCGTGCTCATAAAGCGAATGGCTATGCCCGTCGATCACGAGGTCGATGCCCGTCACTTGATCCAGCACGGTCTGTGTCCGGATCGGCGAAGACAGATCTGTGCCCAAATGGCTCAGGAAAACGATCACTTCCGCACCATCCGCCTTCAGCGCCGCAATCTCGGCTTCTACTGTAGCGACTTCATCCTCGAAGGTGAGGCCTTCCGTGTTCTTTGGGTTCGACTTCGTTTTTGTTTCTGGGGTAGCGAGGCCAAAGACGCCGACTTTCACTCCGTCGATGTCAAAGATGACTCGGGTTTCAAAGGGTTTTGTTCCGTCTTCTTTGCTGATGTTTGCCGCCAGAATCGGGAAGTTGGCGTCAGCGCCGAGTTCCAAGAGGTGCTCATAGCCGTAATTGAAATCGTGGTTACCCGGTGTCATGGCATCCAGGCCAAGCAGATTCAGGACTTCCAGCATGGAGCTGCCATTGGAAATCGAAGCAAAGTTCGTTCCGTGGAGCACGTCACCGGCATCTAAAACCAAGGTAGAACCCTTCGCACGATACTCGTCGATAATTGTTTTGTAACGAGCGTAGGTAATGATTCCATTGTTGTCATCCGTTGCCGGATCCGTACCGTGAGCGTGGATATCGTTCGTATGGAGAACGGTGATGGTCTCCACATAAGGCCCTGCCTCAACGGTAACACGATCGTCCGTCTCATAGACGAAGAGACCTGTTTGGCTTAGTTTCGTAATGTAGGCTGCGGTAATGTCTGCTAACATCCCGTGCAGGCTGACTTGAGTCTTGCCACCAAACATGTTGTAGCCATCGCCGCCAACTGCCATAAAGTCATTGGTTGCCAAAGTATAGGTCTTTGCCAGATCCAGGGGTTCTCCGCCAACCAGGAAGTCTTTCACACCAGTAACAACGGTCTTTCCTTCACGATTCACTGCCGTCATAATGGTGTAGCTCATCCCGGCAACGTGCGGGAATTTTCCCGCCTGATTCGGGTAATCAGCGACACCGAAGGTCACCGCATCCAAAATATCTTGGCCCGTAACTTCGATCACGGTCATTTGATTGCCAAAAGGCAAGACCTGCAAGACGTCACCCTTCGTGATTTCGCCAGCAGCAATCGAAGCACGGATACCACCACCATTGGTCAACACCACATCTGCTCCGGATTCATCGAGCATGGCATCGGTGATGAGGTTGCCGAGATTCGTTTCTTTCGTGCGAACATCCGCGCGCTCGCCATTCAGTACGCTTCCGGTCTGGCCGATGACTTGCAGTTCAATATCATCGTTTAGGGACTTAATGTCCTGAATGAGCGTAAGGACAGCCGAATTCGGCGTCTTGCTTGCGACATTAGCATAGGGGATCAACTTGGCAGAAACACCGGTCACTTCACCATCTGTCAGGGTAATGGTCGTTTCACCGATGTTGTGGAGCCAATCACCAGTCGAAGCAATCAAGGTTCCATTGTACAGGTACCCGGTATCATATTTGGAATGGCTGTGGCCGTCGATGACCACATCAATGCCGCTCACCTGATCCAGGACAGTCTGTGTTCTGACCGGAGAAGATAAATCCGTGCCTAAGTGGCTCAGGAACACGATGACATCGGCCCCTTGCGCTTCAAGGCTTGCCACTTGGCTTCTCGCCGTGGCTACCACATCATTGAAGGTCAAGCCAGCGGTGTTCAGCGGGTTGGACTTCGTCTTCGTTTCCGGGGTTGCTAGGCCAAAGACGCCGACCATTACTCCGTCAATCGGAATGAGTGTGTTCGACGCAAAAGGATGGCTGCCATCGCTATCTTTCGTAATATTGGCTGCCAAAATAGGGAAGGAAGACAAGCCATTTAACTCAACTAAGCGATCATAACCATAGTTGAAATCATGGTTTCCTGGGGTCATCGCATCCACACCAATGAGGTTCATGATATCAATCATGGACTTCCCTTCGGAAAGGGTTGCGAAATTCGTGCCGTGAAGCACATCACCGGCATCTAAGACAAGGGTATTCCCAGCTGCACGATATTCATCAATGACGGTCTTGTAGATCGCATAATTGATGATGCTGTTTCCACCGTCAGCGGCCGGATCGGTTCCGTGCCCGTGAATATCATTGGTATGGAGAATGGTGATTTCTTTTACATCAGTGGTGCTCGCAACACCCAAGAGGCCTTCTTCTTCTACGATTTCCTCTTCCGGATCTTCGACCGTTTCTTCTTCGAGAACTTCGTCGTCTTCAGGGTCTTCCGTTGGAGCCTCTGTTGGCTCTTCTTCGGAAGTTTCTTGGGTTTCGGTCTCTTCCGGAAGCGGAGCTTCTTCCTCAGGTGTTTGAAGATCTTCCTCTTCAGTCTCGAGGACCTCTTGCTCTTCGATTTGTACGCTGCTATCGCTGGGCGGATTGTTGCTGCTGTCTTCGGCTAAGAGTAGCCCAAGCGGTGCGGCCATGACAGAAAAACTTAAGAGTAATGCTGCCAACTTCTTCGTTCGGTTTACTTGTCGCATGATTCCTCCTTGAACAAGCATCTATCGTAAGGGGGCATTCACAATATTCAGCAATAAGCATAACAAGTGAATGTTCAAGATAGATTGGATTCAGGTTAAGTATACGTAAGATAATCGTAAACCGACGAACGAAATTAGTCAAGGAATAAATAAC
>CAZCLL010000113.1:0-8747 GCA_964499555.1 uncultured Fastidiosipila sp. | reverse complement strand
TCACCTGAAAACATAATAAGATACTTGGACAAAACTTGTCTCGATCCGAGTTTAATATATTACTCATTAGCAAATCTCCTTCAAAACACCTGCCAAACGACCCGATCGGGGTCATTTTGAAGTAATTGACTACGTTCCTCTGCCCAAAACTCGTCACGATCTTGGATCGAGACGAGTTTTGTCCACTTTAACTTGTTATGCAGTGATTTTACCTACCTTGATATCTAATTATCCCTCGAATCTGAGGGATATCACACTGAACAAGAACCCAAAATCATGAAATCCTTTACTTTACCTGAAAGCATAATAAGATACCTGGATAAAACTCAGCGATATCCGAATTAAACATATTACCCATTGCGACATTTCCCGTAATCTCCCTCCGAAACAGCTCAGTCAGGGCAATTTTGAAGTGATTGACTGCTGATCTCTTCCCAATCTTTACCCAAAACCCTTCGACAGCTTGGATATCGCCAAGTTTTGTCCACCTTAACATATTACATTAGCATTTTACCCACCTTGCTGTCTAATAATCACTCGAAAAATTCTGTTTGACTTTATAGCAGAAGATAATTATTATGTTTTTTATTCACCTAGACCTAACGCCGGTGTGTCGGAATGGCAGACGAGCGCGACTCAAAATCGTGTACCGCGAGGTGTGTGGGTTCGAGTCCCACCACCGGCACCAGTTTAAGCAGGATTGATTTTACTCACGTGAAACGATCCTGCTTTTTTTAACTTTGAATTCACGATCTTGCTTAACTTTATCAAATTCTTTATTAATATTATTTTGTTTTTTCTAATTTTAAGCGATCATTTAATCAATCGTTTTTGCACTAATTAATACATTTAAATGGACAATAGTACTATTTTCATGTATTATTAACTAGCCAATGAGGACTACTAGTGAGTATTCACTACAATCAAAATTACAGCCACGAAGACATTGAAGTCATCTTGCAACAGATACAGGACTGCATTCGCGAAAACAACTATACGGTAGCAAGGAATGAGAATCGGAAGGAGAATCTAGATTTTATACGTGAATACTCTTTGACAGCAGCAAAACAACAAAAGATTCTTCTGCAAATCAGTGTTAATGATTTTTGTCACTCACTGAAGAATTCGAAAATTGGGTATGAACATGAAACACTCTTCGTATTTTGTCCGCAGGTCGCTTTGAGCAACATTGATGACGAGCAGTCAATCGTTGATATCTACACGAAGTTTAACGTCATTGAGACAAGAGGAGAAAATTGGGTAATCGTTATCTCGTTCCATAAGAGCAACAAGAAGATAGATTACCTTTTCAAATAGAAAATAGAACAAAAACAAAGATAAATCGATCACAACAAAATCAGGAGGAAAAGATCATGAATAGGAGGAAAGTTTTCTGCCCCGAATGCAGGAAGGAAGTTACTTTTACGGTCAAAGAATCAATAGAAACTGCAATAGTAAAGGGCGAAGCATATAAGTTCACTTCACAGATTGCTTACTGCGACGAATGTGAGACAGAGCTATATGTTGCCGAGCTTGAGGATACCAATTTAAAAACATTGTATGATGTATACCGTAAAGCAAAGGATATCATTTCTTCAGAAGACATTCGAAAGATTCCTGAAAAATACAACATTGGGAAAAGGCCGCTCTCTAAACTTCTCGGTTGGGGTGAGCAAACGTTTACTCGCTACTTCGATGGAGACATCCCATCTAAGCAGTATTCTGAGATTCTAAAGAGAATTCTCGAGAATCCTGCTTATTATCTTTCCGTATTGGAACAAAACAAAGAGAATCTCGATAGCGAACGGACATACATCAAAAGTAAAACCGCTACAAAGATGCTCTTCAGTTTACCCGTATCTGCTGAACAGGACAAAATCGATCTTGTTATTAACTACATTCTGTCCCAATGCAGTGACATAACGAACATGGCTTTACAAAAAACATTGTATTATGCACAGGGATTCTGCTATGCATTTCACCATTCATTCCTCTTCGCTGAAGACTGTGAAGCATGGGTACATGGTCCCGTCTATCGTGAAGTCTATAGTCGATACCGCAATTACTGCTTTGATCCCATCGACCGAGTGAATGCTTTTGATTTTTCTTCTTTAACTGGGGAAGAAGTCTTGTTGTTAGATAACATAATCAGACATGTTTGCTGCTACAGTGGTAAAACCCTTGAATACTTTACGCATACAGAAACGCCTTGGGTTTCTGCGCGCTTAGGAATTTCGCCTGAAGTCTCATCTGATCGAATCATCTCCAAACAAGCCATCGGAGAATACTTCACTTCAGTCAAAGATAAGTACCACATGCTCACACCTGTGAATATCAAAGACTATACACAAAATATGTTCTCACAAATCTGAATCTATACATACAAAAAGACCGCCAGCCATAACCGACGGTCTTTTTACTTCAATCATTCAATTCGCTCAAGGCATTGGACACAAAGCCAATCGCTCAATACACTAAGCTCAACACAATTGACTTACGGTCTAAGCACAACAGCTTACACTCTTCTGGCAACCTCGAAGGCGCTATGGATGGTTGTGCGAACGTCGCCAACCGCCACGCCATCGCCGACCTCATAGTACTCGATCCCTTGGCCGGCGAGCTCAGCAGCCAAGGAAGGTTTTGATTTGAAGCCCACAGACAGGATCACGGTGTCGCAAGTCAGGTGGAGAAGTTCGCCATCAGCACCACCATCACCAGCACCTCCAGCACCACCATCACCATCACCATCACCATCACCATCAGCACCAGCACCAACAGCACCAACATCAGCACCAACAGAAATGCGGACATTTGCCCCATCTGAATCAACAGATTCGAGGCGAGCCGAGGACAAGATCTCGACGCCCTGATGCTCCAGGATGTCAACCAAGGCCATGCGGTTCATGAATGGCAAGATGGCTGAAGAGCGTAAGATCGCCGGTAAGGCTTCGACAATCGTTACTTGGCGGCCTTTGGAGGCCAGATCCATTGCGATCTCGCAGCCGATCTGACCGCCACCGACGATGACCACTTTGTCACCGATCTTCTCTTCATTCTCGATCGCCTCCAGGCAAGGAACGACCTTTTCGCTGTCGCTTCCGGGGAAGGTTATTGTGACAGGGACGGAGCCGGTGGCCAGGATGACTGCGTCGGCACCCTTTGCTTTGATGTCGGCGGCGCTAAGTTCTGTGTTCATGGTCACGGGGATGTCCAATTCCTTCATTTGGCGCTGATACCATTGGCTCAAACGCTTCACATCATGTTTGAATTCATGGCCACCAGCACCATTCAAGTTTCCAGCCAAGCGATCCGTTTTCTCGTAGACAGAGACCTCGTGGCCGCGCGCATGGAGGGTTCTGGCCGCTTCCATACCGGCCAAACCGCCGCCAACAACGAGAACGTTCTTCTTCGTGAGCGCTGGAGTCACAGTGTTTTCGAACTCACGCCCGCATTCTGGGTTGACTGCGCATTCGAGGTTCATGCCGCTTTGGGCGGTGTAAAGGCACATGTTGCAGCCAATGCAAGGCTTGATGTCCAAGGTCTTCCCCATCTCAAACTTCTTCGGTAAGAATGGGTCGGCCAAAGCCGCACGTCCCAAGACCACTGCGTCGCCGGTATCTTCTTGCACGGCTTCCAGTGCTTATTGCGCTTCGTCCAAGCGGCTCCCGCCAACTAAAAACAGGGATCTTCACTTCGCGTTTGACGGCTTTGGCCAGAGCCAGGGTGAAGCCCTTCTCGATGTACATGGGAGGACAAGCGTAGTAGAAGGAGTCGTAAATGCCGGCGTCGACGTTCAGGCAATCGTAGCCAAAAGCCTCGAGGAGCTTGCAAATCTCGACACCTTCTTCGAGGGTGCGGCCGGCTTCCGGCTCACCGGTGATGGAGCCCTGGTTGAGGCCTTTGATGTAGGACTTCAAACCGACACGGATAGAAACCGGGAAATCTGGGCCAACTGCCGCGCGGATCCCTTCGATGATTTCCTTACAGGGGCGCAGCCGGTTCTCGAGGCTCCCGCCATACTGATCTGTACGGTTATTTGTGATACTCATCGCAAAGGCATCCAGCAAATACCCCCAATGGATCGCGTGAACCTCGACCCCATCGAAGCCACATTGCTTCATAAAAGCCGCCGTTTCCACAACGGATTGGATCTTGGACTGCACTTCTTCGGTGGTCAGCATGTCACATTTTGTGTTGGGATCGCCGAAAACCTCGACACTGCCGGCCCCTTGACCACCCGGCATATTTCGGCCCAAGCCCATCGTCACCTGAGCGAAAATCTTCGTCCCGTATTGATGGCAGCGTTGAGTGAGATCTAGCGCCGAACGCATAAAGAACACAGGGCTATAGCGCGGGTTCGGTGCGGTAAGGATGGAGTACGGATCGACGGTGGTATCCGCCATCAGTGCACCGGTGAAGATCAGGCCAAAGCCGCCCTAAGCCCTTTCTTCAAAATAAGAAATGCCTCTCTGCGAAAATTCTCCGTAAGGGCCGAAGTTTTCTCCTTGCCCCATGGGTGCCATGGCAAAGCGATTCTTAATCTTCACTTTACCAATTTGATAACTGGTGTTCAGTTTCTGATACTCGTAATCCATAGTGATTGCCTCCAAAAGTTATTTATCTAGCAATTTGCCATCGAGTAGCATACGCTTTCGCTAGGAAAATAACAATAGGCATTTATGAAAATTCAGTTAAATAGGAGCGATACAGGTGTGGGCGGCGGCTTTGGCCCAGCAATGAGTGAAAGTAAACTAGCAGGTCAAACTCCACACTCTCGGCAAGACACGGATCTCGGTCATCTTCGAGGAGCCGCCGAATTCACCGTCCAAGGTCCAGGACACGTCCTCCTGAAAATGGAAATTGGCCTCACGCGTCTTGAAAAAAACAAAGGGCGAGCCCGAATAATCTTGATTCATCAAGCCGTTAATCATTGCGGTCACCTCCGCCGGCCCCTTTGGATAACGGACCAGGAGGACCTCGAAATAGCCGTCCGAAAGGTCGACCGTCTGGGGATCGAGCCGCAAGAAACCGCCCAGCTGCGTGGTGTTCAAGACCGCGCCAAACAAGAAATTCCCCTCGATCTCTTGGTCTTCTGTAGTCAGCTGCAGGTCTAGGTTCGGCAAATTACTTAGGTTTTTGAGGGCTCTCGCAAAGTAGGCCAGACGGCCAATTGTGTTCTTCAGCTCGGCCGGGGTATCGTAGGAAACATCCGTAAAAGCCCCGAAACTCGCGACATAGATGAAATTCCGCTTCCAGCTCCTTCGGGGTCCCATAGCGGGCAAGTCGGGCCGCTTCAACGAGGTCCTTTGGCAAATTTAGCGTCGCCGCAAAATCACAGGTGGTCCCAATCGGCAGGTAGCCCAAATCCACATGGAGATTCGCAGAAATCACCCCATTCACGAGCTCATTCAGCGTCCCATCCCCGCCGGCCACGATGATGCGCTTAAACTTCATCCCCTCAGTTCGGATTACGCGGATGGCGTCGCCGGCTTCTTTCGTTTGGTACACCGTGACCGGCGAACCGCCCTCTTCCAGGACAGGCAAAAACGACTCCAGCATCTCCACCGCACGGCCTTTGCCGGCGACAGGATTCAGGATCAAGAGAATTTCACCTCGTCCATCCACGTTCATTACTCACCCGTTTCCAGAACAAGTTTCCGGAAATCATTCCCTCGTTCTTCGAAATTCTTGTAGCGGTTATAGCTCGAGGCCGCCGGCGACAACAGGCAGATCTCCCCTTCGAGGCTTCGTTCTTTGGCCAAAACCACCGCCTCCCCCATGTCTCTCGCTTCCAAGCAGCTAAAGTACGGGGCCGCCAGTTCCTTGATTTTGGAGCCGGTATCCGGCAAGCAAATCAAAGTCCTGATCGGAAACCGCCGCAACGCTTCAACGAAAGGGCCATAATCCAGCCCACGATCCATCCCGCCGACTAACAAAGTCGTCACAGGCCCTTCCCTTTGTAAAGCCTCCAGCGCCAAGAGCGTCGCCTGAGGAATAGTCGCTATAGAATCATTATAATAGCGAACGCCAGCTACTTCGCCAATTGGCTCCAGGCGATGAGAAATCCCTTTGAAGCCCGCAATCGCCTGGAGTTGCTGCGCTAGTGGCACACCGAGCGCAGCTGTCGCCGCCATAGCCAACAAAGCATCTAAATAGACATGGCGACCCAAGATCGCCGGATTTTCGGGTAGCTCGCCTTTTGCCTCACCAGCGCGAAACGCCCTGCCCTCTTCTAAGACATAGGTCTTGTCGGCTTCCTTTTCTTCCTTTTCGCCAGCCAGGAAATCCACTTTCTGACTGTCACGTACCGTGATGAGATGGCCCTTCACTTCTGGCAAAGCCCTTCTCATGAGCTCTTCTTCATACGTACTCAGCACTGCCGTCGCACCTGGTGTCTGGAAACGCAAAAGATTCAATTTCGCCGAAAGATAGTCGTCATAGTCCCTGTAATGATCCAGATGCTCCGGGTAAAAATTCGTGAGGATCGCCACTTCCGGCGACGCCGTCACGAACTCCAGCTGATGCGAGGACATCTCCACCGCACAATAACTATCTGAGGTCAAATCCTCGATATGATCAAAAACCGGCACCCCAATATTCCCTAAGAGGTAACTATCCTCCGAATACTGGCGCAGCATTTCATAGCATAGCGTCGTCGTCGTCGACTTCCCCTTCGTCCCACTCACCCCAATAATGTGCGCCGGACAAAAGCGTAAAAACAAATCCATCTGCCCACTGATCAAGACGCCTGGAAACTCCTTCAACGAAATCGTTTCGCCACGCACAATCGTGAAATCCCGAAACGAAATTCCCGGCGATTTCAGCACCAAATCCTGACCAGCCATCGCCGCCAAGTAATCCGGTCCCGTCACGATCTTCACGCCAGCCGGCGCATCCTGGATCGCCCCTAAGTCCGCAATCGTGACCTCAGCCCCAAGCGCCTCACGATGTTTCTCCAAGAAACGCCATGACGAACGCCCCTCTCGACCGAAACCCAGAAGCAAAATCCGCTTCCCCTTGAGATACTGCAGCAAATCACTCAGCATAGACCCGGCCCTCCGTGACCAGATCCGCGACCAACGCCTTGTAGGCCACTGGAACCCGTTCATCTCTTTGCCACACCGCCAAGGGGTCCTTTGGGCTCAGCGACACCAATTCTTCTCCATCCCAGTACACTTGGCTAAGATTTCCAGCTTTTGCCTCGGCCAAAGCCGCCTGCAACAAGTACGGCAAGTCACCAGCCGCCGAGTATTTATTGATCGTTAGATAGGTCGCATACTGGACCTCTTCAACGGTGCCCACACACTCAAAAGGCTTCACTGGCACAGCCCCTAAAAGTTTCAGCCAATCTTCCTCAAGATCACGCGTCTCCCAGAGGTTCGAGCCGAAAATCTTTATGAGCTCTTTCTCCTCAAGAAACGGTGCCAAAACCGCATAAACAAACAGGCACTTCGAGCAATGGCCACACCAAATATTCTTCTTCGACCCCACATTGCACGAACGAAAATGCGCAAAATACTGCGGGTACTTGGTAAAAGACTTGGCAATCGCCAGTTCCGCAAAAGGCCTCAGCAAACTAAAGTAGTAAATCTCCTCCAGCAAATACGTCTTCGTATAGGTCTGAAACGCAATCTCAAATTGCGAAGTCTTCGAATACTGATGATTAATCGACGTCCCCGGAACCGTCGCCGCATTCGCAGACGCTTCATTCGACAAGATAATCGCCTCGCTGCCCGTCACATAGGCGCAATAAAAACTCACAAAAGCCAAAAGCGCCGAAAACGGCGTATGCCCATTCAAAAAGCCTTCACGGTTCAAGCGCAGCATCTCCGGATCCAAAGTCCTAGAAACCAGAAGCCTCTGCTCTTCCCCATAGCCCGCCACCGTCATCGTATCTAGCGCCGCTTGTGTCGGATTAATGCTAAAAAGCAAATTCTTTTCCCGCTGCGAGGCCAAATGCTCGATCGTCACAATAGAATCCTTGCCCCCACCAATCGGCACAATCTGCCTTCCCGAGCGGCGAAACACTTCATTACCAGCCGCACTAGCGGTCGTGGGTAAAGGTGCGCTGGCCGGCGGCTTTGGCCTGATCGTCATGAAGCTTTGCGGATCTGGATTAATCTCATTGGTGTAGAAAAACTCCCCCAAACCGTTGAAGTACAAGTCTTTCCACCACGCAATTTGCGCCTCCGAAAGCGCCCCCCCCTCCACAGTAACGAGCGGCGGGCAGGCCATCTTCCAGTAACTGACGAGCTCAACCATGCCAATCGAAAAGAGAATTTTCCGCCCAAGCTCACTCGTCGGATCGTTCACGAGGTCCCACTGCCCAATCGGGAAGCGCAGCGTCGGCCGAAACTCGGCCAAGCCCGGAACCACAAAATGATACGTAACCTGAAGAGCCTCCTCCCCACCTTCCATAGCAAGGCGCTCCACGGTAAAATCCTTATAAATAAACTCCGGATACTTCGCTCGGAGATCTTCATAACGCAAGCTCATAGCGTTCCTCTTCTCAATTTCTTTCTTTCATTATAATGCACAGCAAAGTAATCCACACCAAAATAAGCTAAACGGCAAGAATCCACACCCAATAAGCTAGACGGCAAGAATCCACACCCCAATAAGCTAGACGGCAAGAATCCACACCCAAGTTTTCCATATAACAAAAAACAGCCCCGGTCAGAGGGCTGCTTCGATCTTTGGTGGGGGAGGACGGATTCGAACCATCGAAATCGTAGATAACAGATTTA
>CAZCLL010000112.1:0-8783 GCA_964499555.1 uncultured Fastidiosipila sp. | reverse complement strand
CCATGGAAATGCTCATGCAATACAGTTGGCCCGGCAACTATGCCCAATTCAAGCGTCTGATTACCGAATTGGCCGTCCTCACGGAAGCCCCCTACATCCGAAGCCACGAGGTAGCAAGTCTCCTCGATAAAGAACAAGCCTCTTCAAGCGCGGTCTCACCTGGCGATTCTGCTAACTCTCTGGACCTCTCTCGCCCACTCGACTTGATTACCCGGGATCTGATCCGCGAAGCCGTCGCCCGAAACCAAGGCAACCAAAGCCTCACCGCCAAACAACTCCAGATCAGTCGCACGACGCTTTGGCGGTATTTGAAGGAGTAGGAGGGGGAATGACGCACGATCTGATCCAAAAAAACCAGAATCATTCCATACCCTAGCTGTAAGATGACAAATTTTTTCGTTTGCCTATTTGCCTAAAGAATATGGTAACATTAGATTTACAATCCACAATTTGTACAGCCATCTTGTGGAGAAAAGACAAGGAGGAATATATTATGAGGAAATTGCTCTCAGGCGTGATCGCAGGTGCGCTCATACTTGGACTCTTTGCTGGATGCGGGAACAACACCACCACAACAGCTGCTCCCGGAGGCGACACAGAGCCCGGTGGCTCTGGAGATAAGAAGGAAGTCAACTTCATTCTCTGGGACTACAAAGAAGGTTCCTATGACCACGCACTGGTTCAAGGGTTCCAAGCAGCCCATGACGAGTACGAGGTCAAGGTAACCACAGCACCAAATGCTGACTATGAGACGAAACTGACCACTATGATTTCCGGAGGAAGTGCCGTAGACGTTTTCTTGGGCAAGAGTAATACGGTTTATCCGCAGCTTGTTGACCAGGGATTTGCCATCGATCTGACGGACAGAATCAACGGGGATGACGGCATTGATCTTGAGCCATTCGGTTCCATGCTGAAGAATCAGTACGAGCTCGACGGCAAGTACTATGGTTTACCCTATCGTACGAATGACTGGGTCTTCTTCTATAACAAGAAGATTTTCGATGACGCTGGTGTTGACTATCCGTCCAATAATATGACCTGGCAGCAGGCTCGTGAATTGGCGAAAGAAGTCACTTCTGGTGAAGGCGTGAACAAGATCTACGGGCTAGGCTTCCAGCCTCGTCCAGGCTTCATCCTTCCGATGCTCGTAGGTGCTATCCCGGATTTCAGCATCGTGGAATCCGACCTATCCGGCCTGAAGGAACCCATGGAGTTCTTCAATGCATTGCAATTTGAAGACAAGACCTACCAGGAGTTCGCTGAATCCGTCTCGATGAGTCAGGATCAGACCTACTTCTTCAAAGGCACTATGGCGATGTACTACAACGGTTCTTGGATGGCTCAGATGCTGTCTGATAATGAGGAACTGGACTTCGAATGGGGCATTGCGAAAGCTCCTTATTGGGAAGGCACAGAGCAGCGTGTATTCGTCACTTCGACGCCTGTCTTGATGAGCAATAAAGCCGCGAACCCCGATGGCGCATGGGCACTTCTGAAGTATTACGTTGGCGAAGAAGGGGCAAAAGTCTTGGCTTCAAATAAGCTCGTTCCTTCCTACCAGACAGAAGAGGTCATGCAAGCCTTTAATGAAGTGATGAAACTCGATGAGAGCTCCATTGCAGCGTTGACCGGCAACAAGACCTATGACTTCGGTCCTGCAAACATCAAGTCCGGTGAACTGTCTTCTGCCTTTAACCAAGAATTGGATCTCTTCTTGACGAACAATCAGGATGCAGATACCACCATTGCTGGCATGGAGAGCAGAAGAACAGAAATCCTGAACAAGTAAAAACTTGCTAGAGGCTTCGCCAACGTGCGAAGTTCATCTGTAGCAACATTGCGAACAACGATAGCCAGTTGAGGCTATAACGAATATCTCCCGATAGTCGATGGTTCAAAAAGAGCCATCGACTATCGTACAAAAGTCGGAGGATGCCATGGCAAGTCAAGTGCAAACAGCAACGAAGAAGCAAGTCACGAGAGCCATCTCTCGCCGAAACAATCGCAATGCCTTTCTCTTTTTACTACCTAACTTGATCGGCTTCTTGATCTTTACCTTAATTCCGGTCATTTTAGTCTTCGTCCTAGCCTTCACCAATTGGAACGGCGGGAACCGGATGGAATTTGTCGCCCTTGATAACTTTATCAACATGTGGAAAGACACAAGTTTCACCATTTCATTACAGAACACCTTGGTCTATACCATTGGAACGGTCCCGATCATCATGATTTTCGCGATGCTTTTATCGGTCGTAATTTTCCAATTACGTAGAGGTTCCACATTGTTTCGGGGCATGCATTTTTTCCCGAACATTACCTCAATCGTCGCGATCTCAGTCGTATGGCAGTTTCTTTATAACAAATCCATGGGACCGATCAACCAAGTCCTCTTAGCACTAGGTGTGGAGAATCCTCCCGGCTGGTTATCTGATAAGGACTGGGCTCTAGCTGCCGTGATGATCATGATTATCTGGAAATCAATCGGACAGTATATGGTCACTTACTATGCGGCAATTGTGGGGATTCCCAAAGACTATTACGAAGCCGCCAGTATTGATGGTGCTTCAACCGTCCAGCAATTCTGGTACATCACCTTGCCTCAATTACGATCCGTGAACTTCTTTGTCTTGATCACCGCAATCATCGCTTCTTTCAAAGTATTTACACCGATTTACGTAATGACCGGCGGCGGACCCGGACGCGCAACTTCGGTTCTGGTCTACTACATTTACGAATCGGCCTTCTCGAACTTCCAACATGGCTATGCATCTGCCATGTCCGTCATATTATTCTTATTCATCTTTGTCTTCACAATTTTCCAGTTCCGTTCTGAGCGGAAACAAACGTATTAGGAGGAACCCATGTCACGAGATTTGACGATCGCCGGTCAGAAAAAATCAAAAGGGAAATCCTTCGCTATCAAGTTTATTCTCTATTTGATCATCATTATTTCATCGCTTAGCATGGTCATACCCTTTGTGTGGATGATCTCCGCTTCTTTCAAGAGCAACTTGGAAATCTTTGAATTTCCCATTCGGTGGATTCCGGAAGTGTTCCGAGTTGAGAATTATGTCAACATCTGGACAGTAGCGAAATATCCTACCCTCTTCTGGAACACCTTGCTTGTTACTGCTGCCGTGACTTTCCTCCAGATTGTCACCTGTAGCCTTTCTGCTTACGCTTTTACAAAAATCGAGTTCAAGGGTCGGGATAAAATCTTCTTGGTCTACTTGGCTACCTTGATGGTTCCCTTCCAGGTCATCATGATTTCTCAGTTCATGATCGTAAGTGCCATGAAATTATCCGACAACCTCTGGGCACTCATCCTAACAGGAGCTTTCAGCCCCTTAGGCGTTTTCATGCTCCGACAATTCTTCCGTACGATACCCGAAGAATTATCTGAGGCAGCCCGTATCGACGGTTTGAATGAGTTTGGCATTTACTCAAGGATCATCATGCCCTTGTCTGCAGGTGGCCTAGCCAATCTCGGCATCATTACCGCCGTTGCCATCTGGAATGATTTCCTACCACCTTTGATCTACTTGAACACCTATGAGAAATTCACCATCCAAATGGGTCTTCGTTACATGACCACAGAGTACAGCTCGGAATATGGCCAGATCATGGCTGCATCCGTCATTTCTACCATCCCGATCTTCCTGATCTACCTGATTTTCCAACGCTACTTCATCGGCGGCGTCACGGAAGGCGCGGTAAAAGGTTGATTACGTAAAGCCAAACGGAGGATAGTACTATGGCCAAAGATCATTTCATCCAAGATATCATTGATCAAATGACACCTGAGGAGAAAACCGGTGCGTTGATGACCCTAGGTTTCGCAGGTGTTGTTCCCAAGCCCAATGTCTACGAATATATTACTCGCCTACATTGCGGCGGGCTGAGTCTTTCCCCTGAATTTCGCCACTTCGGCTCCTATGTCGACCCCGAGACCGGTAAGAAAATTATGGACATCGGGGACACATCCGGAGTGAAATATCCGAAGGCCTCACCCGTGTGTAAGCCTTCCGACTACAGAGCCGTACTCGATGACTACCAGCGGGTGGCCAGATCCAGACGTTTCGGTATCCCTTTGCACTTGGCAACCGATATGGAGGGCGGATCTTCCACAGATCCGCTCTTCAATGAATTCCCTTATTACCCCAAGCAGATGGGTCTCCGCGCTACGGGGTCGAAAGAAAATGCCTATAAGGTGGCCAAAGCCCAAGGCAGGCTCATGCGTTCCATCGGTCTCAATTGGACCTATTCTCCGATCTTGGACGTCAATCAAAACCCTCGGAATCCTGAGATCTACACCAGAGCTTACTCGGATGATCCGGATGTTGTTTTAGATTACGCAATCGAATCCTGCCGTGGTTTCCGCGATGCAGGTATCATTGCTACAGGTAAACACTTTCCCGGCCGCGGACGCTCCGGTGTGGATGCCCACTTTGCCGAGCCGGTACTCTCTGTAAGTGCCAATGACTTATTTGATGTCGACCTACTCCCCTATCGCGGCTTGATCGAGCGAAATCTTCTGCCCACCATCATGACTGCGCACACCATTTTTTCCGACATTGATCCCAACAACTTCGCCACGCTTTCCCGTCACATTATGACGGACCTCCTTCGAGTGAAACTCGGTTTCCAAGGTGTGGTGATGACAGATTCCATGACCATGGGAGCAATTGTAAAAGGCTATGGCGTAGCAGAAAGCTGTATCCTCGCCCTCGAAGCCGGTTGCGACACCGTTCTCATCAAGCCGGAATCGAGCATGGTAGAAGAAAGCTACGAGGCCATCCTAAAGGCCATCGTCGACGGCCGCCTTCCTATGGAAGAAATCGACCAGAAACTAACCCGTATCCTTTCGATGAAAAAAGCCTACGGCCTCTTCGACGAAGCAAACGACCCCAAAGAGAACCCGGATGATGTAGCCGCGGAAGTGGAACTTCATGCTTTGGCCCGCGAAATGGCTCAAGACTCCCTCACTATCTATAAGAACGAGATCATGCCCTTGGCGAAAGACCAAGAATCTACCTTGATCATCGAACAGAAGGTGAAGCAGTACAATCTACTCTCCTGGCATTCAGGAATGTTTTATGAGCGCTGTCGTAAACATAATCCTCGGGTCTCCTACCTAGAAACCGATCTTGCCTACGACGAGACAGACCGGCAAGAAATCTCACGGCTCGTTCCGCAATTTGACACGATTGTACTGACCTCCTTCTTTATGCGAGGGAATCGAAAAAATCTCCCCTTCTGGGAAGAATTGATTGCGAGGCACCCGGAAAAGAACTTTGTTTTCGTTTCCAACACACCCTACGAAACGCTAAGCATTCCCTCAGAAGCGAAGAACGTGATCATCAGCTATTCCATGGCACCCGAACCAATGCTGAATGCAGCAGACTACCTCTTTGGTCAAGCGGAAGAGCGTGGTGAATGGCCGCTTACTGGCCCAAACAAAATCTAAAACCCAGGAGGACCCTATTATGAATTGCATCCTCGTTGTTGATATTGGGACGTCCAGCCTTCGCCTTGCAGCGGTAAGCGATGATGCGAAAATCATCCATATGGGGCAGAAACCGTATCACCCGGACTACCTGGATGAGTATCGGATTGAACAAGATCCGGAAGTCTGGTTCCAGTCACTGGACGATCTGATGGTCGAGGCAAAAGCGTTCCTCGCCGATCATCCTCCCCTCGCAATGGTCATGACTTCACAACGTTCCTCGGTCATCCCAACCACGAAGGAAGGAAAGGCTTTACGACCTGCACTCATGTGGCAGGATAAGCGCCACATGGCTCTTTGTGAAGCACTGAACCTAGGGAAACCCGATCTGCAGAAAATCTGTGGTGCCAAGATGAACATGGCCTATTCGGGTCCCAAAATGGCCTGGATTAAGGAGAATGAACCTGAAATCTACGAAAAAACCTATAAACTCTTCACTCCAGCAGAGTTCATCATTTATCGCCTTACCGGAGAAGCGAGGACAGACTATACCTATGCGAGTCGAAGCCTGCTCTTCGACATTCGGTCCCTAACGTGGAGTGATGAAATCCTTGTAAATTTCGGCCTAGATCCGAACAAACTATCCGAGATCCTACCTCCGGGCAGCATTGTGGGGAACTTGCTTTCTAAGTGGACCACAAAATGGGATCTGCCGGTTGATCTTCCTTTGATTAGTGCTGGTGGAGACCAACAATGCTCCGCACTGGGCTTGGGTGTCATTGCAGAAGGGGACTATGAACTGACTGCAGGGACAGGTGGCTATTTGATGACCATGGGTTCTCAGGTTCCGGATGAAATCGTCGGCATGTCTGTAAATGCCTCCGCTATCCCTGGCAGCTACGTCTTCGAAACGACGATGTTAACCTGCTCCAGTGCGTTTGATTACTTCTACAGACTTTTCTATGACGGTGTGTCTTACGAAGCACTTGACGAAGAATTACGACAGGTGCCGCCTGGTAGCCATGGACTTGTGATCTTACCCTTCTTCCAGGGCAGTGGATCCCCAGACTGGTCTCCCGAGAAAAAAGCAGACATCTTAGGCCTCTCTTTTAGCAGCGGGCGGGCGGAGATCACCCGAGCTTGTTTCGAAGGGCTCGCCAGTGAACTCGCTTATCACGTAGACCTACTCACGGTAGCCAGCGGCCACCCCGTTGAGCGAATCTCGATAGCCGGCGGCCTAACGAAAAACAAGACTTTTTCCTCCATGCTTGTCAACCTGCTAGATGGCCAAGTTTCGAGGCCCATGGACTTTGAAGCCAGCCTCTTAGGCGCGTGGATGAGTGCAGCCGTCTGCATGAAAGTTGAAGAGAGTTTCTCTTCCGCTCTCGATACGGTTCGGAAAGAGTACAAGGTCGAGAATCTATCGCGTTCAGAAGATCTATCGGCTTCCTACGAAAAAGTAAAGGCTCGCTATTTAGCTATGCGAGCCAGTAGGGAAGGGCACGAGGTCCGAAGCCTCTAGTAACTATATACGCTACCGCCATGTGGAGCGAAGGATTTCTTCGCTCCACATTTTTACGTTCGCCACTTAGAAAACATACTTCTCATACGTCGGCGGTAATTTCGACTCAAACTTCTTAATCAGTTCCTCTTGAGCCTCCGAGCCGAAAGCACCTTCTGTGAACTGCTCAATACGCTTCTCAAAGAGTTGTTGCCAACTGTCTGCCTCTTCCTTAGGAATAATCGGATAGAACCACACCTCATTGTCGAGAGCCGCCTGGAGGTCTCCTAAGGCATCACCAATCATCACCACATGTGTCCGATCATAGCCCGATTCTACGAGACGCTTAATCGCCAAACTCTTTGTCCCATCTTCCTGACCAAACATGACCAGCGTGTGCTGTGCCAAACCGAAATGCTCCCATTCACGTAGCATCGCCTGTTTATTCGCAGAAGACACGACAGCGACATCCGCTCGAGTAGCCATTTTCGAAATCGCTTCAGAAACCCATGGATAGGGCGGTGTGTCGTCTGTTCCTAACGCAGATATTTTCTCATTCACACGCTTTGACCAGGCCAAAGCCATCTCAAAAATCGGGTTCGGTGCGCGCAGATTTTCTTCTTCTAGTGCTTTGGGCGAGAGCGCAGGTGTCCTCGAAGCCCAGTCCTTCAGCGCAGAAAAATCAGGCACCTCATACCCTTGATCCTTCCAGAATTCGAAAATCATCACGAGTCCTTTAAAGCGATTAATGCCGCGAGATGAGGTATATAAGTTAATCTCATTCCAAACACGCAGAAAATCCTCATGTGGCTTCGTCTCTTCCGGCCATATTTCAACGGCCGCCGGCCCAAAGGCCGTCTGATGTTTGATATCCATCGAGTTGATCGCACACCCATCCGAATCAATGCAAAAGAGCCATGTATGGCGGGGTGTACTCTTACTTGCTTGCTGTCCCTCTCTCATGAAATACCTCCTGAATGAATTAGGCGAATTTATCCAATTTTTTGCCCCAAAAGATTCAATTACTGTTATGATTACCATAGTATCATCAGTCAGAACTTTTGTAAGCTCGAGGTGAAGAAAATGGCAAAAATTGTTGATTTATCGAAAGCCCCGTATTCGCTAGATGCGAATCAGAAAGACTGGGTCGAGACGACTCTTGCGGAATTGAGTGTGGAACAGAAGATCGGACAGCTCTTCTTCAACTTATTCCACTTCGTCCCGGACAATTTCACAGGTAGCACACTAAGCCGTAAGGAACTTGTTGAGAAATTTCAGTTTGGCGGCATCCGCTACAATGGCGGCACTGCAGAACAGGTGCAAGAGCTGATTAATGAAGTGCAAGCCTACAGCAAGGTGCCTCTCTTGGTTGCAGCCAATTGTGACTCCGGTGGCAATGGCTCGTGTATCAATGGCACGTACATCGCTACAGCAGCACAATGTGAAGCTTCCGGAGACCCCAAGACCGCCTACACCGTAGGCGAGGTCAGTGCCCGGGAAGCCCTTGCCCTGGGCGTTAACGTAAACTTCGGCCCTTGTATCGACATCCTCTACAACTGGCGGAACACGATCATCAATACTCGAGCCTACGGAACTGATCCCGAGACAGTCATTGCACATAGTTCGGCATTTGTCGATGGCTTCTCCAGTCAAGGAAACCTTTTGAGCTGCGTTAAGCACTTCCCCGGAGACGGAGTCGAAGACCGTGACCAACACCTACTCATGGGTGTGAACGACTTTACTCCAGAGCGCTGGGAAGAAACCTATGGCGAAGTCTATAGTTAGGGTCTGCTGAACGGTTGACAAAGCCCGGAATTCCGGCATAAACCTCGA
>CAZCLL010000111.1:0-8812 GCA_964499555.1 uncultured Fastidiosipila sp. | reverse complement strand
GCAAAATTGCCGCAAAAATCGTACTAAAGACACTCGAACCATTAAATCTGGAATCTGTATGGCCAAACAGCAATGTCAACCCAAATTATCATGTTGATTTTCGATTAAATCCGGGATTGCAGGGGCAAGGAGAAATACACCACCTCAACTATCGTGTTGATTTTCGATTAAATCTGGAATCAGAGAGACTATAAAGTAAAGTCCACCACAACTATCCTGTTGATTTTCGATTAAATCCGGGATCTTCCCACCACCAATTCGACAACACCAATTCGACACCACCAATACACCACCAATACACCACCAATACGCGAAAACACACCGAAGCAGGGCTAAACGTGGTATAGTAACACGGATGTCTGCAAGACAGACTGATAGGAGATCCATGACATTTCAAGAATTAGGAATCATTAAGCCAATTTTGGCTGAACTTAGGAACGAACACTACGAAGAACCCACACCAATCCAGGAAGAAGCCATCCCCGCCATCTTGAGCGGTAGAGACGTCCTGGCCTCAGCGCAGACAGGAACTGGGAAAACGGCCGCTTTTGCCGTACCGACGTTACAAATACTCACGCAAACGGAGCCCAGACAAAAATCCGGGAAGAAACAGATTAGAGCCCTCATCCTTACCCCAACCCGGGAACTAGCGCTCCAGATATATGACAATTACAGAAGTTATGGCAGAAGCTTGCGCCTTCGGACAGCCGTCATTTTCGGAGGCGTCTCACAGAAGAAGCAAGAGCAGGATTTAGCGCGAGGGGTAGACATCCTGATTGCCACACCGGGTCGTCTTCTGGACCTCATCGGCCAAGGCTTACTCACCCTCCAACAGATCGAAATCCTCATCTTGGATGAGGCAGACCGTATGTTAGATATGGGCTTCATCCACGATGTGAAACGCGTACTCGCACTCACTCCAGAGAAGAAGCAAACCCTCTTTTTCTCAGCGACTTTACCCAGGGAAGTGACGGCTTTGGCCTCCTCCCTGCTAAAAGATCCCTATCGTATCGCGATCAAACCGGAAACAACCACCGTTGAGGCCATTATCCAAAGTCTCTATTTCGTTGACCGTGCAAACAAGAGAGAACTTTTGCGCGACTTGCTCCTCACACTTGATGTCGAGTCTGCCCTGGTTTTCACCCGCACCAAGCACGGTGCAGATCGTGTGGTCAAAGAGTTGGGTAGAAAAGGGATAGACGCAGTTGCGATTCACGGGAATAAGTCGCAGAATGCGCGCGTTCGTGCTTTGAAAGACTTCAAGAACCGCGAAGTTCGCGTCCTTGTCGCAACCGATATTGCCGCAAGAGGGCTCGACATTGACAGCCTCTCGCATGTATTCAACTATGACTTACCGGAGATCCCTGAATCGTATGTTCACCGCATTGGGCGAACCGGTAGAGCGGGCAAGCCCGGTGTCGCCATCGCATTCTGTGATGTAGACGAGAGAAAACTACTTCGGGACATTGAACGATTCATTGGTTTCTCCATCCCGGTAGTAGAGGATCACAAGTATCCGGCGGTTAACCTACCGCCAGCGCCGCCAGAGCCTGTAACGAAGCAAACACTTCAAGAACTCGCCGCCAATACTGAGCGCAAGGCTTCTTATAGTAAACAAAGAAATGGCGGAAGTTACCGAAAATCCGGCAGCTCCCGCCAAGGGTCCTCTCGCCGCAGAGGGCGAAGATAATAAGATAAGAAGATAATAGGAGTTCCAGGCCCCGCAACCTTTAGTTCGCCGGGCGATTCATGTTGGCGAGCATCGTCTCCTTGAGGTCGCTCTCAATTTCGATGAGCTCCAGCTCGGCCGCCTGACGCGCAGCTCTACCATCAGCATTGATGCGCATCGTCTCTTCAATCGTCTCCACGAGCTCTTGATTGACCTTTTTCAACGTTTCAATCTCAACAATCCCGCGCTGCGACTCTTTCGCTACACCAGTTGTGTTCTGGCGCAAGAGTTCTGCGTTCTTCAGAAGAAGGTCATTGGTCGTGTCAGAAATCTGTTTCTGCATCTCCAAGACCTTTTGCTGATTCTGTAATCCAAGAGCAATCACAATCTGGTTCTTCCAGAGCGGGATCGTGTGGAGGACAGAGGTCTGAATCTTGTCCACCAAGAGCTTATCATTGTTCTGAATCAAGCGAACCTGAGGTGCCGTCTGAATTGCAATCGTCTTCGATAATTTCAGGTCATGAACCTTGCGCTCGAAGCGATCCAAGGTATTCTCAAAGTCCTGCACCAACTGCGGTGCCATTTCATTGTCCGAAGCCGCCGCCTCCGCCTGTAAAGCAGGCAAGGTCACTTCGCGAGCTTCTTTAATCGTCTCGTCACCAGCAACAATATAGGCATCTAGTTCCTTAAAATATTCGAGGTTCTTATCGTAGAGCTGGTCGAAAGTGGCGATGTCTTTGAGGAGCATCGTTTGCGCCTTGTCCAGCTCCGCCTCAATCTTATCAATCTGCATTTCAACCGTGTCATAACGGGCCATAAACTTCTTAATCGTGTTGCCAATCCCGAGTTTGGCGAGGAAACCATTATCGTTCCCGAGTTTATCCACCTCCAGACTCTTTACCGTCACCATCAAGTTGGACAAGGTCTCGCCCACATAGCCCGCATCCTTCGAGCGAACCTTCTGCAAGATGTTATCCGAAAAGGCCGTCAGATTCCGCTGAGCCCCAGTACCGTAAGTGATCAGGCCAGTCGAATCCAAGAGATTGATTCCATTCTTAATCTGGTCCACTCTTAATCTGGTCCACTTGCTTCCGCATTTCCAGGGTCATTTCTTTAGGGGAAACAGCAGCAAGTTCTGCTCCGGTATCCGTCACCGGGCCCACGTTTACGACTTTCTCTTTTTGCTTGGCCAAAGCCTCCAAAGTGATTTTTCCGTCCATTTGCATTCCTCCGTATTTCTAGTTTTTATTCAAAAGCAGCGACAATCAGGCTCATCGCTCGGTAACCTGGCATTTGGATAATTTGCGTAATCTGGTTGGCCACCCCGGGCACATCAAAGTCATTTTCTTGCGAAGTCGAGCCATAAACGCCAGTGCGGAAACCATGCTGCTTCCAAGCAATTTGCTGGAGTCTGGGATCCTTCAAGGCCTCCATAAGGCGCTCGCCTTCCTCGTCCAACGCAATGAAGATATGCGAAGACCAGACCGTCGGCGTCGGGTACATGATGACAATATCCGATTTCACATTCTGCCACTCGTCAGGGTTCATCGACGAAAATTCCAGGAGCTGATTCTCATAGCCGGCAACCACAGGCTTGTTCCCCATGCCGGTCGTCAAGAAGAGATTGAACAGATCGGAAGATGAAGTCTCCATGTAACCAATCTTGTCAAAAATTCGGGTCAAGTCCGGCAAGATCGTAGGCACCCCGGCCTCCGTAATCACCTGATTATTATTCAACATATTGGCGACTAAACCGGAAAACATATTACCGGAATTCGACTTCGAAGGATCCGTCGTGTGAATCGAAATCTGCCCATAAAGCCTGTCCAAACCAATGTCCGCCCAAGTCTTATTCTCCTTCATCGCCTGGACAAGAGCAGGCATATCCACCAGGTACGTGTCCTCTTCCTTCTTGGCCAAACCCGCCGCCACGAGTCCATCCGCAACATAGGCCCTGGTGTAGAGCACAATCGGCGTGTTGAAAATGTTATCGTCCTTAAATGTAGGTCCAACAAGATCCTCGTAGAGTTCCAGAGCCGTCTGGCTGGAAGGCCAGAGAAAATTCCGTTGCTCTAAATCCCCTGCCCGAACCATGTCCAAAGACCCCGCTCGGTGAATATCCAGAGTAATGCCGAAGTCTTTTTGCAGGATCGACTTCACATCCTCTGATTCCAGAAAATTGATTTTCTCGCCGCCCACATAGCCCGACAAGCGAACCTCTTGCGGCTTACTGCCAGTGAAAACCATATAAGCTACCGCTGTGCCAATCACAAGAAGCAGCACAGCCAAGCCAATGATCATCTGTTTATTCGTCTTGCTTAGAGCCATAATTGCCCCCTTCTGCTTGCAAGGTCATTTCCAAAACCTTGATGTCCGACTCAATATCGATAATGTCGTTCTGCATCAGATTCGTGAACTGATTTTCAAAAGCCTGATTTAAGATCGGCATCGCCCGCTCGGTCGCTTGCGTCACACGCTTCACTTCTTCGGTTCGGAGACCGGAACTCTGAAACGGCAAATATTTTTCCAAGATATCTCGCGCAGTATTGAGGTAATACCCCATGAAACGCCGGGCGGCCGGAATGCGATCCGGGTTCTTCTCCAAATACTCCAGAATTCGCAGTCCAGTCTGGTAGAGCTGCTCACTTTGCTGGCGTATCGGTAGATTCGTTATTTGCTTACTCGCCTGATCGATGGCGTCCATGTCATCTTTCGCCTCAAGCAACAAGCGCTTCAACTCATTGCCATCTGGCAAGGCATCCACACGAATGTGCCCGATTTTGAGCTTCGGCTTCGAAATTAAGAACGTGCCCACATATGTCCCGACTGCAAGGCCGGCACCAAGCAAGATCGGCCATTTCAGTAAGGCCCAAGACCCGAAGAATACAGCCAAAGAAGCCAAGAGAGCCATGATACTCTGACGGGGAGAATTTGCCATTAATTGTATCCTCGCACACTGCGGAAGGCCGCTGTGAGATCCTCTCTTCCGTCGAAGACCCTCGCCCTCGTCAGTGCCGCAATCTCTTCCATTTCCCCCTTCGAAGCAGAGCCAAACAAGATGGAGAAAATCGGCACATCGATCCCCAACTCCCGGTAGCGCTGCTCCAAGTCCCCGAAACTCATCGCACCATTCGGTTGCCCATCCGACATGATGATAATCGAAGGCGAATAATAGCTTAAATCCTCCGCCGCAACGTAGTCCAAGGCTCGCAAAACCGCCTCATAAAGCGCCGTTCCGCCACCAGCCGGAATGTCACGCAGTGATTCGTAGAGCGTTTCCATCGCCGCTCCCCCACCGGTCACACTTTCGGGTGGCCTGAAGGACGTGCTGAAGGGAATGAAAACATTCTCTTCCGTCATCGAGGGTTGCAGGAAGTTTCTCGCGGCATTCTCCTCAATCATGATTTCGGCCAAAGCCGCCACCAGCTGCTCATGCCCATCGCCTTCCATGGATCCCGAATAATCCAGTACGTAGACATTCAAGCCCGGTTTCTTAAACGAGGATTGGTATAGATTCAGTGCCTCAAACAGCACCTCTTGCCTCGGCATATTAATCGTCGAGATCACGCGTTCCGTATCAATGCCCCAATCCTTGCGGAACACATCCAGGTTCTTCGGATCCACCGACCCAATCCCGGTGCGGCGCCCACTCCGCTGAATTTCCTCTTGCGCCGCATCACTGAGCAGATAATCCTGGAAACGTAGGAAAGCCTCTTCTTGTTTCGCCTCATCGCGGCCACTTTCGCCATTATTGGAAACAAAACCCAAAGGCGAATTCGCCATCATCATGCCATCTACTGGATACACGGCATGCATTACTTCGCGGTTTTCGCGTTCCAGTTCTTGGTTTGCCGAGATAATCAAGGCCTCATAATTCACCATGGCATCATAGTCGCCTTGCAAGTAGAGATCCTTAAGCCAGTCAGAACTTCCCGACGAGCGCTCAACACCGGCCAGGAAATCCCGCATTTCGCTCTGGAAACGCTCATCATGGAGGGCCTCCACACTCAGCTGATCCGGGCTGCCTAACAAAGCATAAATAAACCCAATATACGCACTCGCCCCGGAATTTGATTGAGTAGCCGAGGTCATCGTAAACGTCAACTCGCCGTTCCTGATCGCAGTCAAAAGATCTCTAACATACACATCCCGATCTACAAAGCCAAGGCGCTGGGCCACACTCTCCTTGATCCCGAAGATGACCGGGGTTGTCGACGTCGACTCCAAGTGCTTCACGCGATGCTGCTCATCCCCCACAGAAACCCAGAGGCTGGAAGCTGGCCACACCGCATCATACGGGAGCACATCCCCTTGCAAAAGCCGCATAATCTCCAGCGACCCCATATACGTCATCTCAATGGTCACCGGATTGTTCTTGGTAAACTCCTCAATAATCGGTTCTAAAACCCGATTCTCTGACCCGGACACAATGCGAATTGTCGCATTCGCTCGTCGGCCTTCAAATACTACATCTGCCTCCGACCCTGAATCTCTGAACAGGTCACAAGACACCAGAAAAATCCCTAGGGCCAAGACCAAAGAGACGAGCCTCATCAACGTAGCTTTCCTCTTGATTCTACTAGCTGTAAAGCAGTTCATAGGATCCTCCCAAAGTAGCATGCTGTGCTTCTTACTTTTCCTCACAACAAGCTGTCTTTGCCTTAAGTGTACTAAATCCCGACCTTCTTCATGTTAGAACAGCGTTAAGGCAAAGTTAAGAGATTAACCAAATTCTTTCGTTCTGGTGATTTCTTAGTCTCGAACCACCGCCTTGGCAGCTCATCATGGCCCGCAAAGCAGTCTCGTGGCTCTCCGGCGTCACCCCGGCACAAGCCCCCGCCAGCACCCGGATCGGCACATCCGGCAAGTTCGCCTTCGCAAGCAAGGCATTGGAGATCACACAAATATCCGTGCACAAGCCCACAAAGGTCAGGGATTCCACGTTTTCTTTGACGAGTTCCTTCGCCAAATCGAGCGAGCCGAAGCTAGGCTTGGTAAAACCTTTCGCCTTCTTCTTGGCCAAAGCCGCCGCCACCCTAGGCTCGACCCTCCAGCCACTTGTCCCTTCCTGGCAGTGCAGCACAGGGAGATTTCGCCCCTCTTCCGTCTCCAAATAATCATCGAAATGGGTATCTTGGGTATAAAAAACCGCATCGTAGTCTTTCTCGATCTCAGCCACAACCTTCGGTACAATGGCTACTGCCTCAGTTGTTCCTAATGCCCCGCTAATAAAATCATTTTGCATGTCGATCACAACGAGAATATTTCTTGCCATACGTTCGCTCCTATCACCATCTATTCCTTTGATTATAGTGGAGTGAATCGCAGACTGAAGTCACTCAGGTAGCAGGGAACGGCGGCTTTGGCCAAAACTAGACAAGAATGTAGAAGAGTGCCGTAACATAGAGAATGCTGTACAAAGTACCGATGAGGTAGTACTCGGCGAAGCCTTGGTTCTCCTCGATTTTTTTGAAGCGCGCGATGGATTTCGCCGTGTAAATCAGGCCGATGGCAGCCGCTTGGCCTGTCCCGAGGAAGATCGCCGAGATGAGCCGTTCGAGGTTCCCGATCAGAGCGCCAGCCCCAACTTGCGCCTTGGATTGTGCTTTTGTGGCCAGCGTCTGTGGCTCGGGAATTTCGTAGAAGCGGTAGCGCTTGAAGAGCATTTTGAACGTCACATTTGCGGGCTTCGTCACGAGCACGCCTAGCAATACCCAGCTGAGCCACTCCCGCGGAACCTGGTTCGCGAGGAGCCAAGGCAGGGGTAGAAGCCACTCACTCAGCAGCAAAATCACGCCCACATGCAAGAACTGATCGACCAAGTAAATGCCCGCTGCCCAATGCTTGCTGCGTTTGCGTTTGTGCCTTTCGACTTTTTGCTTGATGAAATCGAGCAGGAAATGGCTCCCTAGGACGGCCAAATAGAGGCCCAGCCACCTCAGAAACACGTGATAAACCGCAGCCCCGGGGATGATTTGAGCTGTATGCATGGCTTCGTAGCTCCCCATAGCGATGAGCGGCGAAAGGAGTCCGGCATGCACCCCAATGTGCTTTAGGAGGCCCCGGAAGGATTGTCTCTTTTCCTGCACCAGTCCTTCACTCTGGAAGTGATAATCACCCAGGAAATGCAGGATCAGAAGAAATATACTGAGTTCTGATAATGAGTTCACGCATCCCTCCTAGCTTATCCCTCTGCCTCCAGCAATTCACCAATAGTCAGTCTGGCATCCATGTAAATCTTGATCGCACCACCGGAAAGTCGCTTGCTCAAACTGCTCTGGGAAATGCCGATTTTCGCTGCAAAAGCTTTCTGATCGAAGCTTCTCTGGTAGATTCCTTCCTCCAGCAGCTTGCCAAATGTCTCTTTCCTAGCATCTGTCCAGTTGTGTTTAATTGTATCAGTCGTGCGAAAAAGTGCATTGATCGTTTGGTCTTTCCTTAGGGAAAGCCCCTTAAAACGGACTCTCGAAACCCCACCCCAATCCTCTTGATGAAGTAAATCAATGGCCTCTCTTGCATACCAAAACGCTTCGCCATCAGCCCCAATGCTGATTTCTTTCTTGATTTCTGTCCGAATTGGCCCCAAGCCAATCCCCAAGCGAAATGGCAAAGCCATCTGATGTTCCAAATCATCTAGGAGCCTCACCACTTGTTGGTCAATTTTCAGAAGGGCTTGAAACTCATCGCCCAAGGTCAAGGTCAACTTGGACACAATGATCGTTTCATATTGCTGATTGATTTTTTCCAAGACGTTTTCGATGCGCGCTTGCTCTGCTGCTCTATCCTGGATTTCGCGCGACTTAATCAAGTCACCAATGATCGCTAGGTAGTTCATAGCTGGTATCCCCCTTCTGGTTCGCTTTCCTTTTCTTGGACCGCTTTCCATTATAGAGGAAATTTTTCAAAGTTTCCGTGTTCAAGGAAATTATTGAGATTCTCCTACCAGAAGGAAATCGCTTGGTTTGTTTTGTGTTGTTTTTTCCTAGTGAAAGTGAACCAAGATACCAGCAAAATCCATTGATTCGAGCTCTCAGTACCTTAATAGTACTCCTAAAATGCAAAAAGCCCCAGTTTCGGGGCTTTCTATGTGTTTTGGCGGAGAGCGTGGGATTCGAACCCACGGGAGGGTATTAGCCTCCGTCG
>CAZCLL010000110.1:0-8891 GCA_964499555.1 uncultured Fastidiosipila sp. | reverse complement strand
TTCCATTTCTTTATTTTTGATTTACAAACTGGGATTTAAGTTTGCACTCAAGCCAGAATGCTCCTTTCCCTTGTAAAAGATACTAGTGTAGTTCCTTCAAAACACCTGATCAGAATTTGTTAGAACATGAATATCAAATATGCTTAATACGCTATCAGAGAGATAAACTGAAGTCAATGAACTGTTATGCACATCAGCTTAGGAATATTGTATCTAGAGTGCTCATAGGATAAGAGGGAGGAGACGAAGGGCTAATTAGGCGTTTATAGATACATTGATGTTTACAATTCATATGGATGCAAAACGTGTTAACATAGAAACATAAACTCTTAGAGTTATACTAAGTAATTGGGTGACTACTATATATTTTCATTTCGAGAGTATCAACGAAGTAAACTTACCATTTTTTGTAATGGCCAAAAAGCATGAGAGTCAGAGCCTAAAGTGTACGCCGTTTCATGTTCACCCATATCTAGTATGTGGTCGGTTGATAATTCGGAACTTTATGACAGCCTGTATAAAGCAGATCCGGGAAGTAATACACAAAAAACGTAAACACATCTATTTCCTACAGCATTTATACAGATGCTATACTACAAGCAACTCACTTGCCAAGCTGAAAGTGTACATTTTGTGAGCATCGGCAACACTAAGTGCTTCCGCTTATTAATGATATAGCTCAGCGTATAACCGAGAGCACCAACAAAATCTGCGTTAGCTTGATTCCATATTGTTTCACCAAACAACCCACCCCAAAGGAGGATCCCATGCCCCTCACCATCATTCGCCAAGACATCACCAAAATGAACGTCGACGCCATCGTCAACGCCACGAACACCGACCTCCAATTCAATGGCGGCTCCAATAACAGCCCCCTCAACAGCTCCCACAGAGCTCCCCACGACAACGCCTCCCTCGGCGCTCCGCACTACGTCAGCTCCCATGGCGACCTGAGCGACAACCCCACCCCCAACCACATCCATACGAGCACCACCCCTAACCCCACCACCCCCACCAGCGTCAGCGCTGCCATCTTTCGCGCCGCTGGCCCACCTGAGATTCAAGCCAAACTCCAAGAAGCCTGTGACAAACTCGCCCCCATCCAGACAGGCGAAGCCGTCCTCACCCCAGCCTTCAATCTCCCAGCTAAATACATCATCCACGGCGCCGGGCCCAACTACCTCGACTGGACCCCGGACCAGGCAGCAGCGCTTCTCCGCACCTCCTACGAGAATGCCCTTGCCCTAGCCGCCAACCACGCCATCAACACCATCGCATTCCCCCTCATCTCAACCGGAAGCTACGGCTTCCCCAAAACCCTCGCCCTCCAAATCGCCACCACCACCATCAAAGACTTCCTCATCACCCACGAAATGGAAGTCAGCCTGATCCTCTTCGACAAGTCATCCCTCGATGCCAGCCAGGCCGTCTACGGCGCCATCGACCAGTACATCACTTCAGCCGAATTGCCCCAGATCTCGGGCCCAAACCTCCCCAGCATCCAAAGCGCAAACCTACTCGCGGCACATCCTTTGATAGCACACACGACACCACCCAAGAAGCCGCCCTCGAAAGACTCTCTGAAGTCATCGAAGCCCACGAACTCTCCACCGTAGAGCAATTTGAGATCCAGACCGATGGCGAGCCCCACACTTTCGGTGAGCCCAATACCTACGGCGAGCCTCAAACCCTCAGCGCCCCCATGCCCGCCGTAGGTAAAACACGCTCTACCGCGCCCCCAACAACCACAACCACACCAACACCCACAACAACCACACCCCAAACCCCAACGCTTGACACTACGCTCGAGAATCTCGACGAGCCATTCACGGCGCTTCTGTTCCGCATCATTGACCACAAAAATCTCACCGACGTCGAAGTCTACAAGCGCGCCAATCTCACTCGCCAGCACTTCTCTAAGATCCGTTCCACTCCGAACTACATGCCCAGCAAGCGCACCGTTCTCGCCCTTGCTTTGGCCCTCGAGCTCAGCGCCGCCGAGACCAACCACCTCCTTGCCCGCGCCGGTTACGCCCTCTCCCACGCCGTCAAGTTCGACGTCATCATCGAGTACTTCATCACCCACCAGATCTACGACGTCCTCCAGATCAACGAAATCCTCTTCCACTACGACCAGCCCCTCCTCGGTGCCTAGGGCGGTTAGGCGGCTTTGGCCAAAGCCGCAGCGACGCAACCTCAACCCACCTGGAAATGTCGCCTGGCAAGCGACCCAAACGAGAGCCGCAGAGTCTATCCTTACATCACAACCAGTAAGGAGGAACTACATATGAACCAAAACCTAACAGAACTCGTCTTCATTCTCGACAAGAGCGGATCCATGAGCGGGCTTGAGAGCGACACGATCGGCGGCTTTAATTCTATGCTTCAGAAGCAACAAGCCGTCGAGGGGGACTGCCTCATCACGACCGTACTCTTCGATAATGACTACGAACTATTGCACGACCGCACGGACATCCGGGCCATCAAACCCATCACAGAAAAAGAATATTTCATCGGTGGCTCAACCGCCCTTTTGGACGCAATGGGGAAGACCATCAACAAGATCGCGAAAGCGCAGAGACACACAGCCGAAGACTACCGTCCTGGCAAAGTTCTCTTCGTCATCATCACAGACGGCGAAGAAAACTCCAGCCGCGAGTACACGGCTAAAAATGTCAAAGCCCTCGTCGAACAAAAGAAAACCGAGGATTCCTGGGAGTTTATCTTCATGGGAGCCAATATTGATGCGGTCGAAACTGCCCAATCTTTCGGCATCGCCAAAGACCGCGCCGTCGACTATTTAGCCGACAGCGACGGAACGGAACTCAATTACGCAGTCGTGAACAAAGTCGTCCACTCCCTGCGTTCGTTTGGCTCCATTGCGCCGGACGCCTTCAACGAAATCAATGAAGACGTCAAGAAGCGCAAAAATAATAACAAAACCAAAAACCCAGGCAGAAAAACAAATCGAGACATGCCTAGAAATGGTAACGGAAACTAAAAGAGAAACAGATACAGGAACAGATACAGAAACAGATACAGATACAGAAACAGATACAGAAACAGAAACAGATACAGATACAGAAACAGATACAGAAACAGATACAGATACAGATACAGAAACAGAAACAGATACAGAAACAAAAAGTTGTGGCGCAGCAGATACTACGTATCTGCTGCGCCGCAACTTTTCACGCCAAATTCAACCTCAATTACAGATTATTCATGCCATCTAGGATATTTACATATTATTCACAACAACTGTGTTGGGAGTGAGCCATAATGATTCACCAATCCGTCTAAGCTATCCAGAATATGCTAGAATATCCATGGAATGAAAATATAAGTAAGGAGGTTACTTGTATGGCTACTTCATCCTTTGACAAGAATTTTACTTTGAAAACCAAAAAGGAAGTGGAATCATTTGTTCGACTTATTGATTCACCCAAAAGGAGAAAGAAAATCAACAGAGGTCTAGTATCACCAGAAAATGAACGGCGAGGTGAGCAAAAATTAAAACAATTGTTCTCTCGTTAAAGACTATAATAGAAGTGGTAGGTGAGCGTGATGCTCAAGCTGCCATTTCTGTTTTTGTATGTAAAAAAGATAAGGATATCGAAAATTTCCTTATATACAAAGCAATCGAATATGAGAAGTTGGGAAAGAGTAGAACCTTTCTTATAATTGATGAAGACCAAGTCGAATTCCAGGTTCTCGCCTACTATACCATCGCATTACAAGTGTTAAATATTCCATATGGTGTTATATCAAATGGTCAACGAAAGAAGTTGGATGGTCTGAGTGCAAAAATTCACGGAAACCTGATCACAAGCTTTTCGGCTATATTAATAGGGCAACTTGGAAAGAACGATATGTATGCGGACGCTATCAATGGACCAATGATCCTAGATTATTGTTTGGCGACTATTCTTGAGGGGCAGACTAAATTAGCTGGACGTATCATAATGTTGGAATGCAAAAATCAACCAAAACTAATTGAGCTATATGAAAATTATCAATTTGGATTGGTTGATAAAGATTATGAAGAGGGTGAACTTTTGCAAATGATTAGGATTCTAACTCCTGACGAAATAATCAATGACTAGTGATATTGAACATATGTAACCAGAGCTTTGATCTATTAAGCTCTCCCTTCAGCCAAACAACCCATCCCCAGGAAACGCCCGATCCACATCAATCCCCCACTTCCGCGCATACTTCAGCAGAAGATCAAACCGCGGTGGCCGCGTCTCCAAATTATGCGCATCAGACCCCAGAAGATCAATCCAATCACCAGCCAACAAACGCTTCGCCACACCTCGTGGCCTAAACTCAGCCAGCGAACTCACATTCAACTGAATCAAACAACCCATATCCACCAAGCGCTGAATCGGCGCCGTATCCCGGCCGAAACTCGTCGCCGGATACCGCTCAATATGCGCAATAATCGGCCGCAAACGATGCGCAAACATCAAGCCCTCCAGGAGCTGGAACGTATCCCCATCCCACATCTCCCCAAAAGGCATCTCAATCAACACATGCCGATTCCGCCCAATCACGAGCCGCTCAAACGACGCCAGATGCTCCAGGGCAGGGGAGAGGGCCACTTCCGCCCCCAGGAAAATCTTCAGTTCACGTTCCCCGTCGCTATATTTGGCCAAAGCCGCAGAACCCACTTCCCCAGGCAAAGAAACCATGCCATCTAAATCAAGCAGTGCCTCCACAGCCCGCTGCCGCCGCTCCAGAAAAGACTCCAGATCGCGCCGATGCGGATAAAAATGCGGCGTCAGCACCACCGAAGAAACCCCTTGCGCACACAAGGCATCCAACAAGGCCCGGCTCGCCGCCAAATCCTTCGCCCCATCATCAATCCCGGGCAAAATATGCGTATGTGTATCCAGAAGAGGCATAACTATTTTTCAGAAGAAGGATTCCCATACCCATAGGAATATTCCTTCTGGCGAATCTCCTTCGAACCATTCAGAACCAGTCCCAAAATCTTCGCATTCGCATACTCAAGCGAAGCCAAAGTCTGCTGGACCTCCTTATGCTCCGTCATATTCTCACGAACCACAACCACCACGCCGTGTACCTTATCCACTAAGTTCATGGTGTCCGAAACCACAATCACCGGCGTCGAGTCAATCACAATATAATCATAAAAAGAACTCAGCTTATCCAGAAGCTTCGACATAGCTTCACTGCCCAGAAGCTCCGCAGGATTCGGCGGAATCGTCCCCGCTGTAATCAGGTAAAGACTCATACTCCCTAGCTGCATCAAACAATCATTGACATCCTTTAGCCCAGCCAGAATTTCAGACAAGCCCGGCAACTGATTCGTCTTAAAGAAACGGTGCGCAGTCGGATTGCGCAAGTCAGCATCAATAATGAGAACCCGTTGACCGGCCTGCGCCAGCGAAATCGCCAAATTCGCCGCAACCATCGACTTCCCTTCATCCGGAACCGAGCTCGTCACAATCACCTTTTTACAACCCTCACCCGTTGTTGAGAACTGCAAATTGGTTCGGATCTTCTTAAAAGCCTCCTGGGTCGCAAAATCCGTATCCTTCTTCAGAATACTGATCACTTTATTATCGGATTTGCTATGTCTTTTCTTAAAAACAGCCATACGTCTCACACACCTCAGTCATTATCCGGAATGATCCCTAAAATCGGATACTTATAATGGCGAACCAGATCTTGCGCATTCTTCACCTTGCTATTGAAAAACTCCAAGGCAAACGCAATCCCAACCCCAAGAATCAAACCAACCAGAAGTCCCAAAACCGTATTCCGCATAATATTCGGACTCAAAGGACCATTGGGCCGCAGCGCCGGATCCACCACGCGAACCGCATCCGCATCCTTAATCTCAATAATCTTCGCCGGCGCCAGCTCCGCAATCGTATTCGCCAACAAGACCGCTTCATCCGGACTCGTACTCGTCACCGTAATCCGGAAAATCTCCGTCCCATTCTGCGCCTGCATCGACACCATATTCTTAAGCTCCGTAGGACTGTACGGAACCTGGGCTTCAGCTGCCACATCACTCATAAAAGAATTGGTCCGCAGAATCTCAATATAGGTATCCACAACGGCCTGGGCATAATTCAATTCACTCAAAGAAGCCGCCCGATTTGCATCATCCGCATTCGGTGCGACATACATCGACACTTGCGTCTGAAACTTCTCAGGAATGAGGTACGAACTAACAAGGAAAGTCCCCACAGCCGCCACAAGCGTACTAACAATGATCAAGGTAATGTGATTCTTAATGAATGAAACAATATCTGACCAGGAAATGGTAATTTCTTCTTCCATCTAAAGAAAAGCCTCCAAAAATTCGCTTCCTAACACGAGCACACCAATTTACAATAATGTCTCACAAATATTCTCAAATCATACTAAAAAATAACCCCTCTGACAAACATTGAATACCTATAGCAACTTATAAATCGACACGGAACAAGCATCGTGTCGACTATAGGGCACACATGACCAAGCCCATAATCTCAAGCAGTTCCCACGCAGATCCCACCGAAATCAACAGTGCGTGCAATAATGGAAAAAATCTGCAAACTTCTGGCCAAAAAAATTTTCACTTCATTAACATTATCTGTTCAGAATGGAGAAAATCCCTGGAAACGTCACAAATTTTCTTTTGTCCTCTACTTCAGGTAGTAAAATAGCAAGCATATGCGATAAAAAGAAGCGAGAACAAGCAGCTGGATGCAAGCTAAGAAGAGGGTTAACACGAGTAAACGCAAGTAAAAGTCCAATTAAAAGGGCACATACAAAGACGTATCTAGCGTATACTAAAAAAACAAGTGGTCGAAAGGCAAGTTTTACAAGACGATATACCAACTTTCGACGCTAAAACCCTTAGGAACCCAAGAAACTAGTGCATAGACCAGCAGGACTGATGTCAGCAGTCAGAAGTGAAGAATTTGCCATGATAGAAGAGAAACAAGTACATCAAGAAAATCCTTCCCAGCCACCATCCCAAGCACCTTCACAGGCGCACAGTCAAACATCCCCACAATGCTCCCAGCAGGAGCACACCCAAACATCCCCACAAGCAGACCAACACAAGACTCCAAAGTCACGCGAAGCCATGGACTTCACTCCCAATCCCGCTCCGGCAGACGAACCCGATCCCCTCATGACTGGCCAGAACCGCAGAAAATGGTTCACCCGTGCCGCAATGATCATGTTCTTGGACATCGTCTCCATCTTCTGTTCCTATGGCTTCTCGCTCTTGCTCCGTTTTGACTTCCATTTTCTATCCATTCCGGATGAGTACTTCCGGGGCTTCCAGATGCTCATCGGCCCATACATTGTCATCACGATCCTAACCTACTGGGTCATGCGCCTCTATCACAGCATCTGGCGCTTCGCATCCGTCAGTGAGCTCCAGCGCATCACCTTAGCCTGGATCATTGACCAAGTCATCATCTTTATCCTCTACCTCATTACAGACATTCGCATGCCCGCCGTCTTTTGGATCGGCGGCGGCATTGGCGTCCTCCTCACCACAGGTGGTCTTCGCTTCCTCTACCGTTTCCTCCGCTCCTTCGCCCGCATCAGCTACCAAAAATCAAACGCCTCCGACATGACCAACGTCATGGTCATCGGAGCCGGAGATGCCGGCAGAGAAATCATCCACGAAATGATGATCAACCACAAGCTCAAAATGCGCGTCCGCTGCGTCATCGACGACAACGCATGGGTCGCAGGGAAAATGATGGAAGGCGTCCCCATCGTCGGCAACCGTACCCAAATCCAGGCCGCCGCCACCAAATACGACATCAACCTCATCATCTTCGCCATCCCCTCCCTCAGAGGTCAGAATCGCAAGCAAATCCTCGAGCTCTGCCAGCAAACCGGCTGCACCGTCCGCGTCGTCCCCGGCTTAGGCAGCATCGCCCAAGGCAAAGTCTCCGTCAGCGGCCTCCGCGAAGTCGAGATCAAAGACCTCTTAGGCCGAGACCCCATCCAGATCAACAACGAAGAAATCCACAAGCAAATCTCCGGCAAAGTCATCATGGTCACCGGCGGAGGCGGATCCATCGGTTCCGAACTCTGCCGCCAGATCGCCGCCGACAACCCAAAAACCCTCATCATCTACGACATCTACGAGAATAATGCCTATGCCATCCAGCAAGAGCTCATCCGCAAGTATGGCAACACCCTCCATCTCGTCACCCTCATCGGCTCCGTTCGCAACACCAGCCGCCTAAACGACGTCATCAGCACCTACCGCCCCGACGTCATTTTCCACGCCGCCGCACACAAGCACGTCCCCCTCATGGAAGACAGCCCCAACGAAGCCATCAAGAACAACGTCCTAGGTACCTATAAGGTGGCCAAAGCCGCCGCCGCCAATCACGTCCATCGTTTCGTACTCATCAGTACAGACAAGGCCGTCAATCCCACCAATCTCATGGGCGCCTCCAAGCGCATCTGTGAAATGATCATCCAGATGATGAGCAAGAAAGTCTTCAAAAACGACCTAGGAGAAACCGTAACCCATCGTACCGAATTCGTTGCCGTCCGCTTTGGCAACGTCCTAGGCTCAAACGGCTCCGTCATCCCGCTCTTCAAGGAACAAATCGCGGCCGGCGGCCCTGTCACCGTCACCGACAAACGGATGGTCCGCTACTTCATGACCATCGCAGAAGCCGTCAGCCTCGTCCTCCAAGCCTCTTACTACGCCAAAGGCGGTGAAATCTTCGTCCTCGACATGGGAGACCCCGTCAAAATCGACGACATGGCTCGCCAACTCATCCGCCTCTCCGGCTACGAACCCGACGTCGACATCAAGATCACCTACACCGGCCTTCGCCCCGGCGAGAAACTTTACGAAGAGCTCCTCATGGACGAAGAAGGCC
>CAZCLL010000109.1:8921-9089 GCA_964499555.1 uncultured Fastidiosipila sp. | reverse complement strand
GTTAAATTCGGATATCGCTGAGATTTGTCCATCCCACATGTTACCTATCTTGCTGTGCTGAAAAATATAATGCCCATCACAAATAATTTAATACCCATCCACAATATTGTAGTTACAACTAGAGATAGAAAAAATAAAGCCCGTATTTCTACAGGCAAATCCCTGAAA
>CAZCLL010000109.1:5961-8911 GCA_964499555.1 uncultured Fastidiosipila sp. | reverse complement strand
CGCTTCATTTGTCGTAGGCTTTATTAGTCATACACTTTTTAGGCAGCTAACGATCCTCAAGAAAATGTGCGAAATTCAGATTCTTCCTCTTGGCCATGCACCGCTTCTTGCGAAAGCTTCGTCCACAAATACAGGCCATAAAGGATCATACAGACCGTTTCAAAAACGATGAATGGCAAAGCGCCGGTTCCCTGAAGCGTTGTCGTCCAATTTAGGAAATTATACAAGCTGTGCCAGATGAAACCCGGCAACAAACTCCCGGTCAAAGTAACCAGCAGAGCCGCCAGCATACCAAAAATAAAAGCGTTCGCAACCGTCAAGATCACCAAGATTGCGCCACTCCCTGATAAGGCTTGCGAAGCATGCACAAGCGCGAAAAGAACCGAGGACAGGAAAATCGCCTGCTTCACTGAGAAGCACGACTTGAGCCATGTCAGAATCAAGCCCCGAAAATAGACCTCTTCAGCAAGGCCAATCGCAAAAGTAAAGAAAATCAGAGCAAACGTTTCCTCAAAAGAAGTCTCCCGTCGGAAGAAGAAGTAGGCGGCTTTGGCCACGAAAAGTGGCAGAAAATACAACACCAGACGATTCGAATGTCTCGCCGGCCTTACAAAACCAATTTCCCGAAGACCAGGCCCTTGGGTCCGCAGGAGGATCGCCGGAATTACGAGCGACAAGAGCATAAAAGCGCCCTGCACCCAATAGGACAGTGGCGCTGCCAAGTCAAAAACAATGACGATCACTCCGGAAATCACTGGGAAAACCATCAATGCGATGGCCAAGAAAAGGCTCTTAATGAAGACTCTCATGATCATTTTTTCATCCCTCAATCGAACCTCGCGATCGCAAGATCACCCGATCGCCAAAATCATTCTCTACCAGAGAAGCAAACCCCGAACCCACCCTCAGCGAGAAGCAATCGATACGTGGTCATAATCTGTGATTCGTTACACAAGCCGCAAGGCCCCTACACATGTGATTTGGTTTGGACATACACTTTTATCTGAGGAATCGAACCCCTGAACGGTCCCACGTCCGCCTATCATGCTTGTAGCAAATTTTGTATCCGCTTTGTCTTCCCGCCTACCATCTACTTGACTGTAAAAATGACACAACAGCCGTTTACATTCTAAAGTTCCGTCGTCCAATTTACTTCTTGAATCTTCGCATCTAGCTCGCGATACGCTTTCGCCAAACGGTCAATCTCCTTCTGAAGCTCCCCGATCGGCAAGACCACCAAGGTCTTAATCTCCGCGCGGGTCAGCCGGTAATCCTTTTCATTTGCGAAAGATCCAATATCGGCCAGGAGATTCCGTTTCTTCTGCAAAAGGTCACGCGTAGCCAGCGCCTCCGCCAGCGTCTCCCCATTCGGGAGGGTCGTCAGCATATTTCGCTGGTTAATCTTCTTAATCAGCGCAGCCTGCTCGTCACAGAGTCGGAAAGATTCTGCAAGCAAGTCCTCCGGATCCTCATGGGGCTTCTCGCCTTCCTGGACCTTCACATTCGCCAAAATGCGGCTCTGCAAATTTGCAATCTTCACTTGGTATTCCGAGCGCAAAAGAAGCGCTTGTGCAAGTTTCATCTTCCTTCTCCCTTCCGCTACGCCGTAGCCCATTCATTGTTTTGGCCAAAGCCGCCTTCATCATAGCACGCGACTTCCAAGAAGTATGTCCGTTATCCGGTACTTTATCGACGTTTTCAGAAAAGATCATCTATTCGCAGAACTTTAAAAATAAACTTATGCGAATAGAGACCTCGTTCTCTACCCCACCGATTTCAGCTTCTGCAGAAGTTTTTCAACGGCTTCTTTCGGGAAATCTTCTGGCTGCTCATCGGCAAGAAGACCCTCCAAAAACGCTTGGGCATTATCGCTTTGGGGAATCATATAACCTGCTTCACGAACGATATCTTCTGCCATAATCCGATTGGATTTTTCGATGGCCACCGCCAAGCGACCTGACAGGCCGGCCGCCGTATTCTCTTGCTCTGATTTGCTATGCATCAAACGGTTCATCGACGAAACGACCGCTTCCGTTTTCTCTTGCTGCTTCGGATACACTTTCGGCACCATGGAGATAGCTCCCGACGGACAAGCATCCGCACAATCGCCGCAACCAATACATTTGTCTACATCGATAATGCTGTTCTCGGTATCTGTCGCACCGGTTGGGCAAACATAAAGGCACAAACAGTCTTTTGTGCACAAACGAATATTTCTTACTGCATATTTCTCAGCCATGTTTCGCGCTCCTTCCCCTAAGCAGTCTGGTCGACTTCGATTTTGTCGAACTTCCAATTCGGCACTTTGCAGACCGGGCAAATCTCCGGCAACGTATCCCCAATGAAAATAAAGCCACAAATGCTACAGACATAAACGTCTTTCTCTTCCAGCATACTTTCGCCATTCTTCTGATAACGAGTCAAAATCGACTTTGTTATCCTTGTCACCTTCTCACTCCAGGTCAAGGCACGAAGCGCCCCTCTGTCGCCGTCGGTGGTAGCGGCGGCTTTGGCCTCTGGGAAACCCACTTCAAGATCCGCCTCCACTTTTGCTAAAAGTTTATCGAAACCGGGCTCGACCGCTGGGGCAGCTTCAGACTTGAAATACTCAGCCAAGTCGGTGAAGAGCTGAGCGCCCTCCGCCTGGTACTGCTTCTCGAAACCACGCGCCAAATTCGAACACAGCGCACTGAGCTCGAGCGCTGACATCTCCGCCTGGGCCGCCTCACTGGCAGCGGCCTTGGCCGCTACAGGCTTCGCCGCTTCACCAGCCGCAGACGCGCTGACTTCCTGCACAAAATCCGCCTTCGCCGCACCACAAAGCGGGCATGCAAAGTCAGCCGGAAGCTCCGCCCACGTTGTCCCCGCGGCGACATTCGTCTCCGGACTTCCTACTGCTTCGTCATAGATGTATCCGCAAACGGAACACACATATCTTGCCATTTCATTC
>CAZCLL010000109.1:0-5951 GCA_964499555.1 uncultured Fastidiosipila sp. | reverse complement strand
CCTTACTGAGTCAACTTGTGCTTATCAGAACGCACCGGCTCTTGCGAAACGTCATGAGGCTCGCTTTCGCCATCCTTGCGACAGTGACCGCGCCGATGGCAATTCCGGCCACAACCCATACCCGAGCCATCACATAAACGAAACTCCCCGCCTTCGATCATAAGAAGTTTCCCATTCACAAGAAGCTCCGCCAGCTTCCTACGAGCATCCGTGTAAATCCCTTGGACGGTACTCCTCGCCACATTCATCTGCCTAGAGCACTCCTCCTGCGTCAAACCCTCTAGGTCAATCAGCCGGATCGTTTCATACTCATCAACCGTCATGTTCACAAAATTTTCCGCATCCGCAGGCGAGTCGAGCGGCCCAAAACGACTGCTCTCGGGCAAACAGCACACTCTTCGCCACTTCACTGGTCTAGCCAAGTCCCATCCTCCTTATATAAAAACACCGGAGCGTCCTCCGGTTCTACGCGCCTCTTAGAGGCTCTCGATTTGCTTATCAATCGCGCGAATTCGCTCTTGTAAGCAAGCTTTGTGCGTTTCCAGTCGCTCTTTCCGGCTGCTTTCATCGGCCCATTCGCTCATACAGGATCGTCCGTTTCCTCGGCCAAAGCCGCCGCCACAAGCTCTTCCGTATGCTTTACCCATTTCGTGGCCAAAGCCCCTTGGGCCAGTTCCGTCTCTTCTTGGCATCTCATCCACCTCCTTTCCATTCGTGGCATATACCATTAACTTAATTGTACGCCATTATTGACTTATGTCAATAACGGCGTACAAGAAATAGATTTGCAGGGAAAATTTTGGCATTTTGCCCAAATGTAGCGCTTCTCTTTTGTTGACTTACGCAATTGAAACAGGCAGTTGAAGAGCACACTGGTTGCAGGCGGCTTTGGCCAAAAACCCAGAAGAATCACTCACTCATCGAGATGCGCCAACTCCTCGAGCCACAGGGCAGACACGGCATCACTGGGCATCCGCCAATCCCCGCGCGGTGAGAGCGTTACCGACCCGATTTTCGGTCCGTCTGGCAGGCAGGAGCGCTTGAACTGTTGCGCGAAGAAGCGTCGGTAAAACACCCGGAGCCACTTCAAGATTTCTTCGGCAGCGTAGACGCCAGTGAACGCCACGGTCGCCAGGTCATAGACGGCCCTGGGCCTCCGCCCCCAGCGCACAACTTGGTAGAGGAAAAAATCGTGGAGTTCATAAGGCCCCACCAGCTCTTCCGTCCGCTGGCTGATGTCCCCCTCGCTCGGCGGCAGTAGCTCCGGGCTAACCGGTGTGTCCAAGATGTCGGCCAAAACCGCCGCCAGCGACTCATCACCGTAGGTTCTGGCTGCGTGCTTCACCAGGTGGCGCACCAAAGTCTTTGGCACCCCGGAATTGACCGCATACATGCTCATATGGTCCCCGTTGTAGGTTGCCCAGCCCAACGCCAACTCGGACAGGTCTCCAGTCCCTACCACCAGGCCACCGTTCTGGTTAGCCAAGTCCATTAGAACCAAAGTCCGAATGCGAGCCTGCGCATTTTCGTACACTACATCATGTTGGGATTCCGGGTGGCCGATGTCTCTGAAGTGCGTGAGCACCGACTCGCTAATGTCGATCTCGCGGCACGTCACGCCTAGAGCCTCACAAAGACGAAACGCATTATTTTTCGTCCGCTCGGTCGTCCCAAAAGCAGGTAGAGTCACCGCTGTGACGCCGGTTAATGGCAAGCTCAACCTGCCAAAAGCCCGCACCACCACAAGCAGGGCAAGCGTACTGTCCAAGCCCCCCGATATCCCTAAGACCACCGCTTTGCTGGCTGTGTGCTCCAGTCGTTTGCCAAGACCAACAGCCTGCATCGTCAGAATTTCCTCACAGCGCTCCGCCATCACCTGCTCATTACTCGGGACAAAAGGCGCAGAATCGACCGATCTGGTCAGGGTGGTATTACTTGGTTTCTGCGAAAAAGGCACGATCTGGTAATCCTCTGCATCGGATGTAAAGGTATTGATCCGGCGCCGATCATGTGCCAGCGCATGCAAGTCAAGCTCCGATACTGCCCAACCATCGCCAAAGGGCACGGATTCTTTCAGCAACAAACCATTTTCTGCTATCAGATTATGGCCTGCAAAGACCATGTCGGTGCTGCTCTCCCCATGCCCTGCATCGGCATAGAGATAGCCACAGAGAAGCCTTGCAGACTGCCCCGTCACCAATTGTCTTCTGTAGGCGGCTTTGCCCACCGTTTCATCACTGGCAGACAGGTTACAGATCACGGTTGCACCGGCCTGGGTATGTTCGAGGCTCGGAGGGCTGGGTGTCCACAGATCCTCACAAATCTCAACGGCCACTTGAAAGGCTGGGAGATTATCCGAGCGGAAAATGAGTTTCGTCCCAAAGGGGATCTCCTGCCCTTCGAAGGCGATCGTTTTCATTTCTTGTGGAGCAGGCGTGAAATGGCGCAACTCGTAAAACTCGTTGTAGTTCGGTAGATGACTTTTCGGCACAAAACCCAAGATTTGTCCGCTGGAAAATACCGCTGCTGTGTTATACAGTTTTCCTCCCTGCTGGAGAGGCAGCCCGACCACCACAAGGCCATCAAAGTCCTTGCTTTCTCTGACAAGTCTCATTAGGTTTTCCTTCGCCTTGTCGAGCAGGGCTTCCTGCAAAAACAAGTCCCCACAGGTGTAACCAGTCAGGCATAGCTCAGGCAGGCACAAAAGTTTGACTTCCTCTTTTGCTGCCTTTTGCATCAGTGTAAGAATCTGCTCGGCGTTATAGGCGCAATCCGCTACTTTTATCTTAGGAGTCGCCGCAGCAACACGAATAAAACCTTCGGGCATAGTATCTTCTTCCTTTATTTGATTTCGACCAAACAAACGAAAACGCCCCTCCGCAAAACCGAAGAAGCGCTTTTGCTTCACTTGCTTGATTGTACGGCATCTGCCGTTTGATTGCTAGGGGGAAGCTTAGTGACTATCGCGCTAGCTTATCTACAGAAGCAATCTTCTTTCGAAAGAAGATGACAATCACCATCGCAATTAATAAAGGAATCAACATGAACTGCCACATCGTAGAGTAGCTTGTTCTTTCAATAACGGTTCCGGCAACAACAGGCCCAACTAACTGCCCCATATCCTGGCCAATATAGTTCGTGCTGCTTGCAGCACCACGCCTCTCTGCCGGAACGCATTTCATACTCAGCGTTTGCACAGCAGGTTGGCAGGCACCATAGCCAAAGGCAGAAATAAAAGCAGCAAGTAAAAACATTGGAAGTGAAGTCGCCATGCTAATCAACAAAAAAGCCAAGGCAAAGCAGCAGATTGCAGGCAGCAACACTTTCGTTAAGCCATATCGATCAGAGAGTTTACCTATCATCGGTCGAGTAAAGAGAAGTGTGAGCGCATAAACTGTAAAGAAATAGCCAATGTGTTCACCAACTCCACGCTCTGTCGCGTAGATTACTAAAAAGGAATTGATATTGCTGTAAACACCGGTTAAGAAGAACATGATCAGTGCAGGAATCAATGCATCTTTAGCAATGATATTTTTAAGAGAAATCTTGAATTTTTTCGTTCTCTTATGCTTTAACTTGATATTCGTTGAAGCAAATGCTGCAACAAGCATAATCAAAGCACCTATCGAAAAGGTGGCACTATAGCCAATTTTATTCACTAGCGCAAGCCCTACCGTAGGACCAATGGCTTGGCAGATGGCTTGCGCTAAAGAAAAATACCCGATTCCTGCCCCCATTTTATCCGGTGGAAGTGCTGAAGAAGCCAGTGCAAGACAACAAGTTGCGGTAAAGGCTTGACCAGCCCCTTGTAAAAGCCGAAAAGCCATTACCATAGGAATGGAATGTGAAAATCCATAACCGGCATACGATACCGCCACAACCAGAATCGATGCGGTCAAAATAAACTTTTTATTATATGTATCTATTGCAGGTGCTGCAAAGATCTTAAAAAAAATGGCTGTGTAAGCAAATAAACTCGCAATGAATCCTACCATCGTGGCAGTGGCACCCAAGGAATGAGCGTACTTCGAGACCAAGGTATTCATCATTTGCTGGCCTAAATGCATCAGCATGTTTGCAATAAAAATACTGATGAAAGTAGGGTTCCAGATTTCTTTGGGGAAATCCCCTTCCCCCTGTATCAGAACGGTTTCTTCTGTCATAGATCGGGTCATCCTTCTAATCTATTGATCTGTTTTGCCTGCCAACATGCCACGAAATGCTTCGGGAGCACTTCTTCAAGTACCTGGGGTTGATTACATTGCTCAGTCGCATATGGACATCGTGCTGCGAATCGGCAACCGGGTTTGGGATTTACTGGCGAAACTATTTCTCCATTTAGTAAGACCCTTTCCCTTTTGTTATGAATATCAACAGAAGGGATTGCCGAAAGTAGTGCTTTGCTGTAGGGATGCAGAGGACTATCAAACAGATCTAGCGAAGGACAGGTTTCAACAAGCTGACCTAAATACATCACACAAATATCGCTAGAAATATGTCGTACAACAGAAAGGTCGTGAGTAACAAACATATAGGTTAGTTTGATTTCATCTTGAAGATCCATGAGCAGATTCAAGATCTGAGCTTGAATGGATACATCTAATGCTGACACAGGCTCATCACATACAACAAATTTTGGAGTCACTGCCAGAGCCCGGCCAATGCCGACCCTTTGCCGTCTTCCACCATCCAATTCATGCGGGTAAGCGCCACGAAGACGGCTTTCAATTCCTACCATATCCATTAAACGGGTAGATTCAGTCTCTACATCCTGCTTACTACGTGTTCCTGACAGATGCAACGGCTCCTGAATGATTTCCTTCACGGTCATACGGGGGTTCAGCGAGGAAAAGGGATCTTGGAAGACTATCTGCATGTCCTCACGCAATTTCCGCAATTGTTTGGTCCGTACGCGAGTTACATCCTTGCCTTCGAAAAGAATTTGGCCATCAGTGCTTTCCAATAAATGAATGATCGTTCTTCCAAGGGTAGATTTCCCGCATCCGGATTCCCCCACAACACCCATGGTGCGTCCTTTTTCGATTGTAAAAGAAACATCATCTACAGCATGGAGTTTCCCTCTGGGTGTGTCAAAATACTTTTTTAGGTTCTTTACCTCTACCAAAGTTCCCATGTCAAACCTCCCCTTGTGCGTCTATATGTATGCATCGAACAAAATGCCCTGTACGATGTTCGTCAACTAAAGAAATTGGACCTTTCTTACATTCTTCTGTAGCGTAAGGACAGCGAGGCTGAAACTTGCAACCGATAGGCAAGTTGGTTGGGTCAGCAGGCATACCGCTAATCGGACTCAACCGTTTCACATTCTTGCTCAAATCAGGTAGTGCACCAAAAAGACCTTTCGTGTAGGGATGGGACGGGTGATCAAAAACAGCTTCCTTATTCCCTATCTCAATGATTTCACCAGCATAAATCACGGCAACGTCGTCGCAGGTCTCTGCAACAACACCTAAGTCATGCGTGATCATAAGCATGGATGTGTGGAATTCATCTTTAAGTTCTTTAATCAGTTCCAAAACTTGTGCTTGAATCGTCACATCCAAGGCAGTAGTGGGCTCATCTGCCAGCAAAAGTGCAGGGTTACAGGCCAAAGCCATAGCAATAACAACTCGCTGTTTCATTCCCCCTGAAAACTGATGAGGATACTCGAATGCTCGATCTTCAGAAATTCCTACCTTTTTTAAGATATTGACAGCACGCTCGGAAGCTTCCGCTTTTGAAATTTTGTTATGAACAATAATCCCTTCCGAGATTTGATCCGCAACTTTCTTTACCGGGTTAAGAGCTGTCATAGGGTCTTGGAAGATCATGGCTATTTCAGAACCTCGTAACTTACGCATTTCATTTTCATCTAATCCCAAGAGTTCTCGATCATTTAGATAGGGTCTGCTGAACGGTTGACAAAGCCCGGAATTCCGGCATAAACCTCG
>CAZCLL010000108.1:0-9135 GCA_964499555.1 uncultured Fastidiosipila sp. | reverse complement strand
ATGGCGGCGACTTCGGGTTTGATGAATCATCCGGGGGTGTCCTTGATTTTGGCGACGGGTGGATCCGGGATGGTGAAATCGGCGTACTCGGCGGGGAAGCCGGCTTTGGGTGTGGGGCCAGGAAATGTGCCTTGCTATATTAATGCCGATGTGGATTTGGCGAGGGCTTGTACGGATTTGGTGCTTTCGAAGACGTTTGATAATGGCATGATTTGCGCTTCGGAGCAGGCGGTGATTGTGGATAAGGCGATTCACGAAGAGTTTGAAGCTCGCATGAAGGCCATGAATTGCTATTTCTTGGAAGGCGATGAGATTGAGAAGGTTTCCCGCCATGTTATGAATTATGAGAAGGGGGCTGTGAATCCCAAGATTGTTGGGCAGCCGGCGGAGAAGATTGCTAGAGATGCCGGTGTGACCGTGCCGAAGGCAACGAAAATTCTTTTGGCGAGGTTACCGGAACCTTCGAGAGAGTACCCGCTGTCGTTGGAGAAGCTGTCTCCGGTTTTGGCCTACTTCGTAGTGGAGGACGAAAAGGAAGGCTTCGACTATGCGGATCGGATGCTGCAACTGGGGGGCTTGGGGCACTCGGCGGTGGTGCACTCGTCGGATAAGGGGCTCTGCGAACGCTATTCGGAGGCGATGAAGGTCGGACGAATTATCGCGAACAGCCCGTCTTCGCAGGGGGCTATCGGGGATATTTACAACACGAATACGCCTTCGTTGACACTGGGCTGCGGCTCGTACGGGCGGAATTCGACGACGGCCAACGTGACGACGGTGAACCTGATCAACAAGAAACGCATGTACCAGAGGAGAGTCAATATGCAGTGGTTTAAGATTCCGCCGAAGATCTACTTTGAGCGCGGCTCCATCCAGTACCTCGAATCGATGCCGCGCATTAGTCGCGCGTTTATTGTGACGGACGAGACGATGGTGCAGCTGGGGTATATTGATAAGGTGCTATATTACCTGCGCCAGCGGCCTGACCATGTGCACAGTGAGATTTTCACGGAGGTTGAGCCGGATCCTTCGGTGGAGACGATTATGCGCGGCGTGGAGGCGATGAAAATCTTCAAGCCGGACGTGATTATTGCTTTGGGCGGCGGGTCGGCGATGGATGCAGCGAAGTGCATGTGGCTCTTCTACGAGCACCCGGGCACCTCGTTTGATGGGCTCCGCCTGCGCTTCATGGACATCAGAAAGCGCGCCTTCCACTTCCCGAATCTGGGCTCCAAGTGCCAGATGGTTTGTGTGCCCACGACCTCCGGAACCGGCTCCGAAGTGACCTCGTTCTCGGTGATCACGGACAAGAAGCACGGGAATATTAAGTATCCTTTGGCCGACTATGAGCTGACACCGGACGTTGCGATCATTGATCCGCAGTTCGTCGATTCTTTGCCAAAGACGATCGTAGCCGACACGGGGATGGATGTTTTGACGCATGCCCTCGAGGCCTATATCTCCGTGATGGCTTCGGATTACACCAACGGCCTGGCGATCAAAGCCATCGAACTCATCTTCAAATATCTCCGTCGCAGCTATGCTTCCCCGGATGACCTGGTGGCGCGTGAGAAGGTGCACAATGCGTCTTGTATTGCGGGTATGGCTTTCTCGAATGCTTTCCTGGGGCTCAATCACTCGATGGCGCACAAGCTGGGCGCAGCCTGGCACATTCCTCACGGCCGCGCCAATTCGATCCTTTTGCCCTATGTGATGCGCTTCAATTCGCAAGCGCCCACTAAGTTCCCCATTTTCCCTAAATACAGCGAGTTCAAGGGCGCGTATCGCTTAGGCCAAATCTCCCGGCGGCTTGGTTTTGCTCCTCGGACGGTTTCGGAGGATGAGCAGATTATGGGCCTGATTCACGAGATTCAGTCTTTGAGTACCGATCTTGGCGTGCCGCAATCGATCCAAGCCTGCGGCGTTCCCGAAGACGAATTCCTTGCCGGCGTCGAGGAGCTTGCGGAACAGGCGTTCCAAGACCAATGCACCAGCGCCAATCCTCGCTACCCTCTGGTTAGCGAGATCATCGAAATCTACAAGGCCGCCTACTACGGCACCGAGATTGTGTGAGAGGATTGTGGGTTGTACCTTCGACTGACGAAAAGTTAATGGAACTTGCAAGTGCCTCAGCAAAGGAACTTTCAAAGGAAATTGCATAGGGAATTGCAAAGGATGCGCTCGGTAAAACGGGCGCATTTCTTATGGGGTGGAGGTGGTTGGGGGCGGCTTTGGCCTGGAGAGTGGCTGAGTGGCTAGGGGCGGCTTTGGCCTGGAGAAAAATAGCCTCAAAAAGATATGGAGGAGAATGGGAATTGTAGGTAAAAAGGTTTATACTATGGAGTGAAATTGGTGCGATTTTTACTGATTGAGCAGATGATTGATTCCAATGAGCGCGTGATGTGGCGAGGGAAGCCGGGAAGGCTGCTCTATACGATTGGGAATGTGGCGATATATCCGTTTGCGCTGCTTTGGTTGGCGTTTGACCTCATCTTCATCCGTGGATTCTTCTCGTTCGATGAGTTCTCGGGGATGGGTGGTGCGCCGCGGTTTCTGCCCTTCTTTTTTGTGATTCACTTGATTCCGGTGTGGATTGCGGTGTTGGGGCCGGTGTATCGCTTTTTTGCGTGGACACGCGTGGAGTATGTGATTACGACGCGGCGGATTTACCTGCAGTCCGGGCTGATTGGGCGCGACTATAAGAGTGTGGAGCTCTATGAGGTGCAGAATCTTTCCGTGAATGTGGGGGTGCTGGAGCGGATGCAGAATCGCGGGACGATTCGCCTGATTCCGGATGTTACGACGGGGCATGGCGATAATCAGCAGACGCGCATGGGGGACCGGTTGAAGCATATTGAGAAGCCGTATGAGGTTTTCAATTTGATTAAGCGTTTGGCGCTTGATGTGACGACGGATACTCGTTTCCCGAATGCGTTTAGGCCTGGGGAGAATCCTGGTTACCAGACGGAGTACAAGGGGCAAGCGGGGCCTGGGTCTCCGGAGTTTTGATTGGGTTGGGTTTGCGGAGCAAGTGTGCGCACACACTTCCATTTGCTCAACCCTCCGCTGTGAACTCAAGTTGTTTTTTTTAATGCGTAAATTGGTTGTATTGAATGACTTCATCGTTTGCTAGTCGACCGACTACAATTCCAGGGTCAATTTGACAGGTCTCTGCAAATTGTTGGACGATCGGCTTCTGGATGTAATCGAAAATAAACATGATGTTTGTGGTGGACATTGCAATAGCGGTTCTATGACCCCAGATTTAAGCAAATTTCAACACGATAGTCTGGGGTGTGATTGGTATTATGCTCTGGCAGTCAATTGGTAATAAGATATGGTGGTCAGGATCGGCAGGAATCCAAATTTACTAGCTGTTTCTCACATAAGAGATGATGTTATGTGTAGAAGATAGTCCATAAAACACACGATTTTGAGAAAAAACTTGCAAATCGTCTTCGGGATTGGTTATGCCAGCAAGGTGCAGCTTGGATTCCTGCAGATCCTGACCAAAGGTAAGTAGTTATGTTTTCTGGTGACGAGATTTCTTGATACGTACGTGAAGAATTGACATTCTCCTGCCGCATCTTCCAAGAAAACCAATCGTTTGCAGTGCAGGTCAAACTTCATTCACAGCGTACTGGCCTAGCGTAGCGAATTGGCGGCTACAGCAATTCGTCGTCGTGTAGCGCACCGCCAAAAGGCAAACCTGCAAGTAGCACCCAAACTACCCTTTACTCGACCAACCACAACCACCACCAACCACGCGAACGGCCACCCCCACCCCCTACCCAACAACATCCCCAAAAAGTAACCAACAAGAATCTTGGTAGAAACTGCCCCTGCTATAATTCAAGTGAGGGTATCTAAGGAGGTTACAGTATGCTTAACCAATCCAAGATTCATCAGCCTAGCGACCCTGTCAGCCAGTTTACCCAAATGAACCCTGCAAGATCGTTCAACGCCGACAACCTGAACCAATCGTTCAACGCAGTCAATCCAAACGGATCATTCAACGAAATCCAACAGAACCGACCGTTCTACGCAATCGATTCGAATGCCGCAATCCCACAGAGGCAAGCAGACGCACAAAGGCAACAAAACCCACAAGGCCAACAACGTCAGCAAAGCCAACAAGGCCAACATAGTCAACAACCCCAGTACCAGCAGCTGGAAGCTATGCCAGCATTTGAATCCAATCGTCACCTGCCGGAAGACCGATATCAAGAAGCTAGGGTCTCCGCAGACACCGCAATTTATCAGGAAACCGCAACATTTAGTGGGCCGTCCACAGAGACGAACCTACATTCGCCGATCCATACGCCGCTGCCCTTTCTCAAAGGCGGCATCAATACACAGGGAGTGAGTGCCTATCCGGTTTATCAGAGGGGCAGTCGGCTCCTTTTATTTATGGGGATATTTATTGCTTTGAGTGCCGCGTTGACGCTTGTTTCGCTTGCGTCGAACCAATTTCGCAGCCGGCAAGTCCTGGACATTATGGGTGGCGGCGTGAGTTGGGGGCCACCTGCCATTGCGATCGCAGTGAATCTGCTGCCGAATCTTTTGGCTTTTGTGACCGGGCTTTTGGGCATCGCGTTTTGGGCGAAGCCTAGGCGGGCCCATCAGCTCAAGACCATTGGTCTGATCCTCAGCATCACGGCCGGCATTCTGGTGCTTGCGGCGGCCGTTGGCCTTTTGGTCGCGCCTCATCCTGATACGAAGGCGGCTTTTTTGAACGGCTTCATTGTTTCATCATTCCGCCTCATCGCTGCCATTTTCTACACTTTGGGGGCACAAATCAATGTGCGCTTGGAGGCGATGGGCTAAGTGTTTTTGGCCAAAGCCGCCGAACCCACGTTCGGGCGCATCCCTTCACCAGCAGCCCTTCACCGGCCAGGGCCGGTGAAGGGCTGCCTGTGTGCGCATTTCTGCCGGGCAGAAATGCGCGCCACGGTTCCGCCAGATGCCTGAGGCATCTGGCGGAACGTCCAAAAGATGCTGCGTACTTTGGGCAATCTGTCGAGAAACAAAGCGTAACTCTAGCACAAATGTGCAAATTTTCCCGGGAGCTGCGTTTGTTAAGTTTTATGTACTAGAATAAAACCAAATTGTTAAGGAACGGAGGGTAAAGGTCTTGGCAGGACTTTCGGGCTTAGGTTCGGAACATGGCGGTAGATGGAGAATTCGCCAATCTCCGAGAGCATTGATCACTACTTTTTTGGAGGGTGTATGGAACAAGTTCTAAATTTTCTAAACTCAATTTGGGTATTTTTCGTCAACAACTTTTTAACCCAACCAGCCTATTTCATCGGCTTAATTGTTGTTCTCGGCTACATTTTGTTGGGGAAAAAATGGTATGAAGTCCTGGCTGGCTTTATCAAAGCCGTCGTCGGCTACTTCATTCTCGCAGTCGGCTCTGGCGGTCTCGTCAACAATTTCCGCCCGATCCTTGTTGGACTGAAAGATAAATTCAATCTAGACGCAATGGTCATTGACCCCTACTTTGGCCAAAACGCCGTGCAGGCCGGTATGGAGGAGACCTTTGGCAGAACCTTTACCGATGTCATGATGCTGCTGCTGATTGCGTTTATCTTCAATATCGTGTTGGTTGCCCTGAAAAAATGGACGAAACTCAGAGCGCTGTTCACCACAGGTCACGTGCAGATTCAGCAGGCCGCAACGGCTTTCTGGCTGATCCTTTTCGCACTGCCCAGCTTAGGCAATAACAATGTGGCACTCCTGGCGGTCATGGGTCTGGTTCTGGGTCTGTATTGGGCTGTTGGTTCGAACCTCATCGTTGGTCAGTCACAAGAGCTGACTGATGGTGCCGGCTTCACGATTGCTCACCAGCAGATGTTTGGTGTCGGCCTCTTTACTTGGGCGGCTGGCAAGCTGAATAAAGGCAAAGAGCCCAAGCGCCTCAGCGATGTCAAGCTCCCTGGCTTCCTCAGAATCTTTAATGAGAACATGGTTGCGACCGCAGTTCTGATGACCTTCTTCTTCGGGATCATCCTCGTTGTTTTAGGTAAGCCTTACCTCGTCGAAGCCGGCTTCATGGCTGCTGACAGGAATTTCTTCTTCTACATTATGACGACCGCCTTCCACTTCGCTGTGTACCTGGCGATCCTGCAGCTAGGCGTTCGTACCTTCGTCACCGAACTCACCAACTCCTTCCAAGGTATCTCCACCAGGCTCCTGCCCGGTGCGGTTCCCGGTGTTGACTGCGCAGTCGCTTACGGCTTCGGTTCTCCAAACGCTGTGACCATCGGCTTCCTCTTCGGTGCTTTGGGCCAGTTCCTCGCGATCGGCCTGCTCATCCTGCTCAAGAGCCCTACCCTGGTTATTGCTGGCTTCGTACCCCTCTTCTTCGATAACGCCACCATCGGTGTTTATGCAGATAATAAGGGTGGGGCCAAAGCCGCCATGATCTTCCCCTTCCTCTCGGGTCTTGTTCAGGTCTTCGGTTCTGCTTTCATCGCCACCTTCGTAGGGATGGCGCAATACGGCGGTTACCTCGGCATGTTTGACTGGGCAACCGTATGGCCGGTCTTTACCGTCCTGATGAAGTACCTAAGCTATGTTGGTTTGGCGCTTGTCATCATCCTGCTCATTGCCATTCCCCAGATCCAATACCAGCTGAAGAAGGACACCTACTTCCTGGAGACTGAAGATTGGGAGAAGTGCAAAGAGGTTCGTGCAGAGAAAGCTGCTGCACAGAAGAAGTAAGGTTCTGCGGCTTTGGCCAAGAAGGAGTGAGCCTTCTAGCCCGTAAAGCCTCATTCAAACCGGAACACCCGGCACATCCGGGCGGTCAACAAAGCGTCCCATAAGCTCCTTTCGAGCAACTTGCCAAAACCTGCGCCTTGTTGAAAGAGAAGTTTGGAGAAGTAAACTTTCTATTACCGCCTCTCAGCCCATGAATTTGGGTCGTGAGGCGGTACGCATTTTATAGTAAAATTAGGACAGATCGACCATATGGAGGTACCAATCATGATTAAAGCCCTTGTAGCCTGTGCAAACGGAGCCGGATCCAGTCTCTTGATGAAGATGGCTGTGGAGAAGGCATTCAAACAACTTGACATTCCTTATTCCGAAGTCCACCACTGTGCGCTTGCTGAAGGTGTCAGCTCGGCCAACCAGTACGACTTGGTCTTCGTAGCGCAGAATTTCATTAGCATGTACGAAGACAACATCAAACGCGGTGCGAAGGTCATCGGTCTTCGCAATGTCATGAGCGACAAGGAAGTCGTCCAGAAATTGAACGAAACCGGATACGCTGAACTTTACAAAGCCAAATGATGACGCCAGAATTTTCTGATCGTTCACTCACCCCGCCCGGCGAAGACCTGCTCCGCCGGGCGGCCCATGTGAAGCTCGCCGTTTGTGACTTGGATGGCACCTTACTCAATCCAGCCAAAGTCATCAGCGAGCGCAACTTGGACGTGATTTCGCGTGCAGTTTCTCATGGCCTGCAAACCACCATCTGTTCGGGGCGCATTTACCCGATGATGGAGGCTTTTGCCCATGCCTTGAACCAAGACGTGCCGGTCATCACCGTCAACGGCGGCGTCATTGTTCGCCCCGACCGCACAGTAGCCCGAGGCGTGAAACAGGACGTAAAAGATGTCTACCGCGTCCTGGCCTACGCTTGCGAACACCATTCGGATCTAGCCATCCTCGCCGACGAGGGCTGCTGGTTCACAAGTGGCAGCAAGCGTCGCCTCAATTTCGAAAAGTATAACGAAACCGCCCGCGAAGCCGGCCTCGACTTGCTAAACATCTACGAGCTCCCATTCCCAGGAGCCCCCGTTCGCGAAGACGAGATCCCGGGGCTGTACCCGATTTTTGAGGGCCTCGAGCTTCGCAAGATGCTGCTTTATGATTTGGATCCCGTTCGCTTCGACCATGCGGATCAATTCCTCCGCTCCAATCAAATTGGCGAACTCACCACCTCCGATCCCGGCCTCGTCGAGATCTTGCCGCCCGGCGTTAATAAAGGCTCCGGCCTCCAGCTCCTGCTCGATCACCTGGGCCTGACCCGCGACGAGGTCATGGTCTTCGGCGACTTCGACAACGACTTGCCCCTCTTCGACGTCGCGGGCTTCCGTGTCGCCATGGGCAACGCCATCCCCGAACTCAAGAGCCGCGCCGACTTCGTCACCCTCACCAACGCCGAAGACGGCATCGCCCACGCCCTCGAACTCTTCATCCTCAACAACCCCTACCGGGTGTGATGGTTTGGGAGTTATAGGGGTCGGTGCTTTGCGTTTCGGCGCACTACCACCAATCAAACCACAAAAGCATGGTGCTCTTTCCTTGATTTATGAGCGCCATGCTATTTTTATCCACTTGTGAGGTGGATTAGATCATTTGGGTAGTTGCTGTCCACTTTCTAGCCCCGTTCACAAAGGCCAACATATTACGCTGGACAAAAGTCGTCTCGATCCAAGCACAAGCCATTCTGCATACCCATACCCCGAAGACGATTTGCAAGTTTTTACCTAAAAATTGGCATTTTATGGACTATCTTCTACATGTAACATCATCTCCAACAACAAAATTCTCCCCCTTTCTCGGATCGAGACAAGTTTTGTCCAAGGAAACCTTGTTACATAAATACATAGCTCAACAACATCGCCTTAACCCAGGCAAAACCAGCACTGAGGGATATCCACCAGAACCCACGACGGACACAAGAGACCATTCCGCCAAAATCTCGCAGCACCCAAACAGCGAAAGAACCACCTTCAGGGGTAGAATGTCTTGGCTTAAGCTTTTAGCCAAAGCCGCCGCCTCGCCCCTCACCCCCTACACCCATTCCCCTGCAACCGACTACGGCAAGAAGTAGGAGCGCTACACTACGACGATTGCTTGTAACGCCAATTCATCCCAGGAGGCAGGCGAGTAATGGAAAAACTCATAGATCCATTTGCTTTATGTGGTTTTATTGTAGTAAGAGGAGCATTTATCAATCTAAATCAATTACAACCTCAACGGTCATGTTGATTTTTTTATTAAATCCGGAATGCTGGTCACTATCTGGCAAAGACTACCCAGAGTATCGTGTTGAAAATTGATTAAATGGTTCGGGTGTCAAAAAATGAAAATTGGGCTAAAAGGGCTTGCACAGTGTAA
>CAZCLL010000107.1:0-9163 GCA_964499555.1 uncultured Fastidiosipila sp. | reverse complement strand
CCTCGACGAACCGTCCTACGGCTATCAGATTTCCCGGCAGATCCGGGACTTGTCGGACGGGAAGTATCAGATGAAGGAGACGACGTTGTATTCGACTTTTACCCGGCTGGAGAAGAATGGCTTCATCACTTCTTTCTATGGGCAGGAAACGAACGGGAAACGCAGAACGTATTACCAGATGACGCAAGAAGGCCTTGCGTACTACAAAGAAAAAGTTGACGAATGGGCACTCACACAGGATGTGGTGTCGAAATTTATCCGAGTGATCTAAGGAGGGACCCCATGGACGCCATCAGATTATTTCTAGAGAATATGTTTTACGGAATTAGCTCGACACCGGCGGTGCTGCGGGCAAAGGAAGACCTTCTGGCGATGATGGAAGATAAGTATCATGAGCTGAAGGCCACAGGCAAGAGTGAGAATGAAGCGGTCGGGCAAGTGATCGCGGAGTTTGGCAACTTAGAAGAGCTGGCAGATAGTTTGGGGATCAAAGAAGAGCTCCATCGCCCTGCGGAGGAATCTTCTGGGCCAAACCCCCTCCCTACGCTCGTTGTTAGTGCGAAAGAAGCGCATGTGTTCTTGGATGAGAAGAAAAAGTTTGGCCGGAATATTGGTTTGGGTGTGATGCTTTGTATCTTGTCGCCGCTCTTGTTGGTGGTGTTAGATGCAGTGTATGAGGCTAGAGGGCATGAGGCCAGTGACCTGCAGCTACTGCCCGGCTTGGTTGCGCTCTTCTGCATGGTTGCGCTCGCGGTGATGATTTTCATTATCAACGGCGTGAAGTCGGAGAAATATCGGCGCTTCAATCGCAAGAATATTGTGTTGGATCAGAATACGAGGCGCGAAGTTGAGGCGATTTCTGAGAAGGAAAACATGGCGTTTGCGACGCAGATTTCGCTGGGTGTTGTGTTGGTGGTCTTGGGTGTCTTGTCGGCGATTGTGCTGGGGGCTTTGGGCACGGAAAATGTGTTGCTGGATAATCTGGCTGGGATGGGGCCTTTGGTCTTCACGAGTTTCGCGGTTTACCTCTTCATTACGGCTGGCGTTCGCAAAAGTTCGCTGAATCAGCTACTGAACCGCGGCGAGTACGAGGCGGAGAAGCAAGAGTCGGACAAAGTCGTCGAGCGCATCGCCGGCCCTTACTGGCTTATCATTGTGGTGATCTACTTGGCCTGGAGTTTCCTCACCATGAATTGGCATATCAGCTGGATCATTTGGCCGATCGCCGGCGTTCTTTTCGCGGTCATCTCCGCGGTGGTGAATGCCATACGGAACACGACGGATTGAGGGCTGGCCTAGCTGCTGCGATCGACCTTTCCCGACTCCCTACCACAGCTGTAGGGGGTCGTTTTTTACATGCGAAGACTCCCCTGAAGGATCCCCCGCTCCCGGAAGATGTGGAAGAGGCGATTTCTCACCCCTCGTTTATCCGCGGTCCACAGCGGCGCAATGAGGTCTCGTTTCGCCCCATCGCCGGTCAGCCGGTAGATCACGAGGTCTCTGGGTAGCCTGGGCAGGATCTCGCAGAGCAGGTCTTGCCACGCCCCTTCTTCGAGGCAGCTCAGTTCTCCTTTTGCGTAACTTTCGGCCAAAGCCGTCGCTCGCAGCACGTGCAATAGCTGCAACTTCACTCCGTGGATTGGGAGTGCGGCGACTTCGTCTACGGTTTGCAACATGTCTTCTTTTGTTTCACCGGGCAGGCCGAAGATTAGGTGGACAATGGTCGCGAGGCCTGCCTCTTGTAAGCGCTGCACGGCGTCTAGGAAGGTCTGGTAGGGGTAGCAGCGATTGATGGTTTCCGCCGTGCGATCGTGAATGGTTTGCAGGCCTAGCTCAATCCAGACAGGCTTTCTTTGATTCAGCGCAGCGAGCAGCTGGATGGTCTCATCTGGCAGGCAATCCGGCCTGGTTCCAATCGACAGGCCCACAATGTCCTCTTCTTCCATAAGCGGTTCGAAAAGTCTCCGCAACGTCTCTACCGGCGCATAGGTGTTTGTAAAGGATTGAAAATAAGCGATGTAGCGAGGATTTTCCTCGTGAATTTTGCTGGCAACCAACGCTTTTGCCTGCTCGAGTTGGTCTTTTAGGTTGCCTCGTGCGGCAAATTCGCCACTCCCCTCGAGACAAAATGTACAGCCCCCAAAGCCCAAAAGGCCATCCCGATTCGGACAGGTGAAGCCCCCTTCTAGCGCAAGTTTGTAAATCTTCTGGCCGAAACGCTCCCGATAATACTGATTCGCCGAATAGTAGAAAGCGTTCATGCGCCCTCTTTACGCCAGCCATATTTGGCCAGAAATTCGAGGGCGGTGGCCGCGTCATCGAAGGGAATTTCCTTGCCATTAACGGACTGATATTTGACGCGGCCCAGGCCGGTGATGCCGATGAAGTCGCCGGCTTTTGCTTCTCGGATCGCGTACTCGATGGCCTCGCGTCGGTCCTCGATCACGACATATTGACCCGACGTTTTCGCAAGGCCCACCTTGATATCCTGAAGGATGCTGGCAAAGGCTTCATAATGGTTGTGCTGCGAGGTGACGATGGACAGGTCCGCCGACGAGCCCGAAATTTCGCCCATTTCAAAGCGCCGGTCGCGTTGGCGATCGCCGCCGCAGCCGAAAACCACGACGATTCGCTTGGGTTCGTAGGCGGGGATCGCCTCGAAAAAGTGCTTCAAGCTGAAGCCATTGTGGGCGTTGTCAATGCAGACTTTCAGTTCATCCGAGACAAAAATCAGTTCCAGTCGTCCCGGGATGTAGAGGGTGGCCAAAGCCTCCGCCATCACTTCAGCGGGCACCCGGTAGGCTTGACCTACACAGATGGCGGCCAGGGCATTTAAGGCATTGAAATGCCCTGGCCGGTTCAAGAAATATTCGTGGGCATCCAGGCCTCCTGTTTGCATGCGGAGGCCCGGCATGCCATGGACGTCTGTATCTTCGATTTCGAGGGCTTGGTAATCGGCTTCGGGGCTTGTGCCGTAGGTGAAAATTTCACAGGCTTGCTCTGCTGCCATCTCCCGCCAATGCGCGTCATCGCGGTTGAGGAAGGCTCGGCGGCTTTGGCCAAAAAGCATGCGCTTACAGCGCAAGTAATCGGCGAAGTCTTTGTGCTCCGAAGGCCCAATGTGATCGCCGTGGGCGATGTTGGTGAAGATACTGTAGTCGAAGGTGAGGCCATAGACGCGGTGGAGGAGCTCGGCTTGTGAGGAGACTTCCAGGACGGCGATCTCGACTTTTGCGTCGACCATGTCACGCAAGTGGCGCTGGAGCTCGTAGGAATCGGGAGTTGTGTTGTGGACCTCAACGTGCTTGCCGTCGTAGTAGACGCCGCTGGTGCCGATGGTGCCGACCTTGTAACCACCGGCCTCGAGAATAGCTTGCACCATGTGGCAGGTGGTGGTTTTGCCCTTCGATCCCGTGATGCCGACGAGCTGGAGTTTGCTGGCGGGACGATCGTAGAAATTGGCATAGATCATGGCCATGGCGATTCTTGTAGAGAGAACTTGGAGGACCGTCGCTTCGGAGGGCACATCGACCGCACGCTCGACCAGGAGGAGGGCGGCGCCTTTGGCCACAATGTCCGCTGCGACCTCATGGGTGTCGAAACGATCGCCCTGGATACAGAGGAAAAGACAGCCGGGCGTGACCTGGCGGTTGTCGCGGCAGATCGCGGTGACAGTCTCCGGAAGCTGCCCTTGAAGCAGCTGATAATCGATGTCTTGCAGTAGTTTGTGAAGCTCCATGCTATGCTCCTCTTGTGGATTGAGATCAGGTGTTTGCTTTGTTGTAGTATAAACGAATGTACGCGAAATCACGAATCCCTTGGAGCTTGGGGGAGGGCGCTTGTGATGCCGAACAGCTTTTCTATAAATCGCCTCTTTTGCGTGCTATAATGAGCGAACAGCCCCAAAAGATCTCCCTTTGTGAAGATCGGTGAGACAGCCTACGGCCCTTGGCCTCCGGCTCAAACGAGGACAAACATGAACGAAAATGAATTCAAGAGACCGGGATCTTCTGAACCTAGATCTGGGCAGTCTTCCGGCTCTGTTCCGCCACAAGCAACACCCACACCTCTGCGGGTGAATCCCAATCCCGCTCCGCAAGCTGCGAAACCTTCAGCGGCTAGACCGGTCGAAAAGCCTGTGAGTAAGCCGGTGAGTAAGCCGGTTAATCAGTCGGTGAGCCGACCTGTGAGTGCTTCTCCTAACGCGGCCAAACGCCCTGTGCAATCCGGCACCAAGATGAAGTCCACAGAGTCGAGCAATCAGCAGAGTTTGGAAGAGAAGCGCCAAGCCTACGACCAGAAGCGCCGCGAAAGAAACAAGAAGCGCGAGTTAGCCCGAATTAAGTTTAATCTTCGCAAGCGCGTTTCCGGCAAGCCTGATCTGCCGAACGACAACTTGACGCCGGCTGGGATCTTAGGCAAGTTTGCCGGTAAACTGGTCCTTCTGCTGGTCATCATCCTGGCCGTTTCGATTATTTTCGTCGGTGGTACCGGGATCGGAATTATTGTTGGCTACATTTCTACGGCCACGGAATTGTCGACGGATCTCTTCTCGATCGAGGAGAACCTGACCTCTTATGTGTATGACTCGGATGGGGTGGAAATTGCGGCTTTGACCGGAACGTCTAACATCAACCGAGAACTCATTCACTTCAGTGAAGTGGCTGACACGTACATCGATGAGGCGTTTATTTCCATTGAAGACCGAACCTTTGAGGACAACATCGGCATCGACCCGCGCCGTATTATCAGCGCCGTGATCGGGATTTTCGGCTCGGGCGACTCGCATGGTGGTTCCACCATCACACAGCAAACGGTCAAGATGCTCACCGGGGAAGACCAAGTGTCTATCCAGCGTAAGGTGCAAGAATGGTACCGCGCGGTGAAACTCACCGATACCTTGAGCAAAGCCCAGATAATGGACCTCTACCTCAACATGGTGCCTATGGGAAATAACTATGTTGGCATTCAGTCTGCTGCGAAGGCCTATTTCGGCAAAAATGCCTCTGAGTTGAATTTAGCGGAGTGTGCGCTTTTGGCCGGCATTCCGAAGAGCCCATCTTCCTACAATCCGCGCACCGAATTGGGGCGCAAGAATGCCCAACGCCGCCAGCGTGTGGTTTTGCAGGCCATGGTGGATGAAGGACACATCTCCGCCGCGCAGTTTGAGGCGGCCATGAACTACGAGCTGGTCTACAACCAAGAGACCATTCAACAACCCACCAATACGATTAATTCCTATTTCGAAGAGTACGCAATTCAGGAAGTCATCAATGACTTAGTCACCCAAAAAGGCTATTCGGAAGCCATCGCCTACCGCATGGTCATGAACGGTGGTCTCCAGATCCATACGACGCAGGACACTGCGCTCCAAGACAATCTGGACAGCTACTTTAGCAACATCGACTACTTCCAAACCGACCCGGGCGACTACGTGAACTCACCAGAAGCCCGGTGTCGTTGTCATCGATAACCAGAACAATTCCGTCGTCGCCATCCAAGGCGGTTATGGCCCCAAGACGGCGAACCTCGTCATGGATCGAGCCACCGATATGCGCCGTCAGCCGGCTTCGGCCATCAAACCCTTGGCGGTTTATGGGCCGGCCATCGACATGAACCTCATCACGCCGGCGACCATCATCGTCGACGAAGAAGTCTTCATGGATCCCCATTTCCCCGACACCGCCTGGCCGACAAACTCCTACAATTCCTACTACGGCAACATGAACGTGGTGGATGGGGTAAAGATTTCGAACAACGTTCCCGCCGTTAAAGTCTTGGACAAAGTCGGAGTCGCCAGTTCGAAGAACATTCTGAAGCAGATGGGCATGGACGTGACAAACGATCCCGTGCAGCTGTCTTTGGCTACGGGTGGTCTCACCTATGGTACCTCGCCTCTACGCATGGCCGATGCCTTCAAGACTTTCCCGAACGGCGGTCTCTACACTCCGGCCAAACCCTATACGCAAGTGCTCGACAACAATGGCACGGTGATCTTGGATAACACGCCGAACTTCATCCAGGTTTTCTCCCCTGAATCCGCCTACATGATGCAGACGATCATGGAAGAAGTCCTGAACGGCAGTACTGGCGGAACCCGCTACAGAGGAACCGCGGTCGGGGTTGGCCACATTTATAACGCGAACGGCGAGTACATCGCTTCTTCGGCCAAAACCGGAACTTCCAACTTCCGTAACGATGAGTGGATGGTGATGCAGAGCCCCTACTACACCGCCGTTGGCTGGTATGGTTTCGACAACCGTCTGAAACAAACCTACATTGAGTGGAAAGATTTCTACCACATCCATGACCTGGTCGGCGACTTCATGAAAGACAGCCATCAGGATCTGCCTGCCGCAGATTGGGTGAGGCCGGCCGGTATTATTGCCCTAGAAATCTGTACGGTCTCTGGCCAGTTAGCAACGCCGGGTTGTGCCGGCCACACCCGCACCATGTACTTCAAAGCGGGTAATCCCTTGACGCCTTCCCTGCCCTGCGGCGTCCATTCGGGCTCTGGAGCCCCGATCAACTACTTGATTGGTGACCAGCGCTAGTTTCTAGTAGACGTTTCGTTCGGAAGACGATATCAATTTCATGGAGGAAAAGCATGCCAAAACGCGAAAACTACATTTCCTGGGATGAATACTTTATGGGCGTAGCCCTAATGGCCGCGAGAAGAAGTAAGGATCCGGGCACACAAGTCGGTGCCTGCATCGTAAGCCCTTCGAACAAGATCATTTCGACTGGCTACAATGGTTTCCCGATTGGTTTATCGGATGACGAGTTTCCCTGGGAGCGTGAAGGCAACTTCATGGATACCAAATATGCGTATGTCTGCCATGCCGAACTCAATGCCATTCTCAATAATCCCGGAACGTCCTTAGCTGGCTGCCGTGTCTACGTCGCCCTCTTCCCTTGCAACGAGTGTGCCAAAGCCATCGTTCAATCCGGCATCCGCGAAGTGGTTTTCATTTCGGACAAGTATAAGGACACCGATGTCGTCAAAGTCTCCAAGCGCATCTTCGATGGTGCCGGCGTGACTTATCGCAAGTTCGAAGCCACGCACGACGAAATTACGGTATCCTTCCGCGAAGAAGACGTGTGACAGTACACCTTTAAAGTTTAGAAAAAGGCCTGCAAGTGTTTTGCGCTTGCAGGCCTTTTTGTGTTGTGGATATGGGTGATGGCGGCTTTGGCCTCAGGAAAGGGTTAGCGAATCCGGAGGATGCCGCTCCGCAAGACGAAGTAGAGGACAATCATGGCGGTGGAAATCCATGTGGTGGCCTTGCCTGCCTTCTCGGTCATGAAACGGCGCATCAGGAAGACGGTCATCACGGTGACGGCAACAGCCAAAACACCGAGCAGCTCATTGAAGAGCCCCACATTGATTGCGCCAAACAGGATGTTCAGAGGCAAGATGATGATTCTGGGTAGCATGCACACGGCGGCGGCATTGATGGGGCTCCACCATTCTTTGAACTCACCTAAGATGACTTGCGACAGTAAGAGCACGCCGGCCAGAACACCGAAATCCAAGACGGATTGCAGGATCCCAAAGGCCCAATTCGCAACGTGATAGCCAGCACCTGCACCGGCGCCTATGGCCATCCTCGAGAAAAGTTGTGCCAGAGGGAACAAAATGAAATAGGCCAGGAATATGATGGCCCACGCATACTGGCCATTCGAGCGCTTGGCCAGGAGAACGGAGTCTGTATAGTCTGCAGAGAAAAAGCTCTTCAGCCAAGCCATTGTCTCCTTCACGATCTGGTTGATCTCATCATTGACTTGGCGATTCGGCTTGGCCGGCCCTTGCTGATAAGCCCCGCCCGGCTGAGGGGCATGTGCTTGTGTGCCATATGGCTGGGGGGCTTGATCGCCATAAGATTGTGCGCCGTATTGCGAATCGTATGGTTGGTCGTAGCCCTGCTGGTTGTAGCCTTGCTGATTATTGCCTTCTTGATGATAGCCTTGCTGGTTGAATCCTTCTTGACCGTAGGCCTCATCTTGGGCTCCTTGGTATCCACCTTGGCCATTTGGGTATGCGCCTTGGCCTCCCTGCTGCCAGTCTTGTCTACCATCCTCATCCGGTGAGTAGTTGTGGCGGATGGGATTCGGTTCAAAGCTGCCGGAATAGTTGCCGGATTGGTTACCGGAATAGTTCTGCTCGTTCTTGTTGGGATTATTCATGTCAATCCTCCTTCAAAGTATCTTCGAAAGTGCCTTCTTGTCGAAAAATCTAAGGTACAAGATATGCTACCATTGTAGCAAAGACAAACGAAATCTACACGATGTTTCTTTGTTAAGAATGGCGAAATTGGTGTTTATCGTTGGTTATCGGTGGCTATCGGTGCTTATCGGTGCTAAGTTCGGTGATTTGGGCAGCAATGCCGCTTGGTTCGGTGATTGGCTTACCACTTACTTTCTTATACTCTGCTTTCATCTGGAATAGGTCGCTTCTCTGTCCTCAGTTTTGTGGTGTGGTTGAGAATAGTTAGCTGTTTTTATCCTTTGACGGGTTAAGTTTGGTGATTTGCCAAGCCTAAAGTCGTGAATTGTTAGGCCTAAAGTCGTGAATTGGTGGAAGGAACACTTGCACTGGCTCAGGTTGCATATGTTGTCCGCCGGGTCATGGTTTTCCGTGTTCGGCTAGCAAAATTTGAAGTAAAAAAACAGTCTGCCTCCTTACATAACACATTCAAGTGGACCATTTTGGTCCAAGGTAACTAAACACATAGTTCATCGATACCGCCAAATACTCCTAATGCACTGCACCAATTCATAAATGACCTATCAATGCGAAGGATTTACACGTCCCACTATTACCCAACATATTCCGCTGGTCAGGATCCGCAGCAATCCAAATCGGTGGTGCACATTCTGTAGATCTGAGCCGATAAAGTGATCAACGCTGCTGCATTTTTGCAATTTTTCCCACTGGGACCCCTCTGGGAGCAATTATGTGCGAAAGAGAATATGTTAATCATGCATTCCTGCAGATCCTGACCACCGTATCTTATTATCCAAATAACCATTCCTTCAAATCTACCCTTAGACCTCTACCCGACGGTCACGCACCAAGTAGAACCAGCGGATATCGAGTCGAACCCACAGCCAATACAAGAGTTCCATCCGCTACTCATAAAATAAACCACCAGGATGACTT
>CAZCLL010000106.1:0-9269 GCA_964499555.1 uncultured Fastidiosipila sp. | reverse complement strand
ACTTCCATTTCTTTATTTTTGATTTACAAACTGGGATTTAAGTTTGCACTCAAGCTACAAGGGGTTTCCCCTCATTTGAATTTGGAATCCCCCTGCGCTCAGATGGTAGGTGGTAGAAATTCTCAATGACTAAGACTGAAATGACTCAATTTGACGGCTGCAATGCACTTTCTGCCATTACCCAATATCTTACGCTGGTCAGGATCCGCAGCAATCCAAGCCGGCGATGCATTTTTCGTTACTCTGAGCAGCTAGGCCAGGCTAATTCTGCAATTATTCCCACTGGACCCCCTCTGGGAGCAATTATGTGCGAAAGAGAACATGTTAAATTTGGATTCCTGCAGATCTCGACCAGGGTGATATGTTGTGTATTTGATCTCGTCCCTTCATTTCCGGATTTAATCGAAAGTCAACACGACATTCGAGATAGCATATTACTATCAGCACCTACGATTCCGGATTTATTCAAAAATCAACACGATAGTTGTGGTAGACAATGAAATCTCCAATTAATAACAGCTATGTAATATGTCATGGTGGTCAGGATCTGTCGTTATCCATGGAAAACATATTATCTACCTCTTAATTTTCCTGGAAATAACCCTCGCACAAGTCGTTTTACCTTGTCTAGGAGTAATTTATTCAAGAATCGAGCATTATATAATATGGTAAGTATGGACAGCGACGGATCCTGACCATCTTACCATGTTATCTATCAAATTTTCTCACCTGGCCGTCTACGATTCACTAGAAATGGGGGATATCGACCCGAACACGCACCGAACACAAGAGTCCCTTCCGCCAAAACATCAAATCAGCGCAGGGATTACCATCCAGCGGATCACTGCAAACACAAAACACACTAACCGCTGTGGATATCAAGCGGAACAACGGACGGATAAGGGATTTAATACCGACCACCAACCGCTCAGCACCTCAAACCGCCATCGCACCGACGCATCAACAGCCTAACCACCAACACCAACAACACCCACCAACCCCTACACCATCGCATCCTTCATGGAGCGGACATAAGCACCGATCAAGGGGGGCGCATCCTTCCCGTGTTCCTCGAGCAAGCGGACAATGGCTGAGCCTACAATCACGCCATCGGCGATGGCAGACATTTGCGCGGCTTGGTCCGGATTAGAGATGCCGAAGCCGATGGCGCAAGGAAGATCGGTGTTTTCGCGGACCACTTCCATAATGGAAGCCAGATCCGTTTTTATTTCCTGACGAACGCCAGTGACCCCCAAACTAGAGACGACGTAGAGGAAGCCTTCGGCGGCTTTGGCAATCAGAGCAATCCGATTGGCGGAAGTGGGGGCGATGAGGGAAATCAAACTGATGCCATAGGCCCGGCATGTGGGGAGAAATTCGTCTTTCTCCTCAAAAGGCAGGTCGGGGAGGATGAGGCCGTCGATGCGGATCGCGCGGCAGGTGGCTAGGAATCGCTCGGAGCCGTAGGAGAAGACGACATTCGCGTAGGTCATGAAGACGAGGGGAACCGAAACGTCGACCCGAAGCTCGCGAACGAAGGCGAAAATCTTGTCGACGGTAACGCCGCCGCGGAGAGCCCGGAGATTGGCTCCCTGAATCACGGGGCCTTCCGCCGTAGGGTCCGAAAACGGAATCCCTAGCTCCACCAAGTCGGCACCATTCGCAACTGCAGCGCGAACCGCGGCGGCCGTTGTCTCCAAGTCGGGATCCCCGCAGGTAATGAACGGAATGAAGGCCTTGCCGCCTAAAAAAGCATCACGAATTTTACTCATAAAGATCCTCCCCTCGATAGCGGGCAATCGCCGCACAATCCTTGTCGCCGCGGCCTGAAACCGTAATGACGAGGATTTGGTCAGAAGTCATCGTAGGTGCCAAACGCATCCCGTAGGAAATCGCATGGGCAGACTCGATGGCGGGGATGATGCCTTCGGCTTTCGCAAGATATTCAAAGGCCTGTACCGCCTCCTCGTCGGTCACTGCGACATATGACACGCGGCCGATGTCGTGAAGATAGGCGTGTTCTGGCCCAATCCCCGGGTAATCTAAGCCGGCTGAAATGGAATAGACCGGGGCAATTTGGCCTTCGTCATCCTGACAAAAATAGGACTTCATCCCATGGAAAATTCCCAGGCGGCCGGTCGTAATTGTGGCCGCTGTATCAGCCGTCCCCACCCCTCTACCGGCCGCCTCACAGCCAATCAAGGAAACACTTTCGTCCTCCAAAAAATGGTAGAACGAACCAATCGCATTTGACCCACCGCCGACACAAGCCAGAACGGCATCCGGCAAGCGGCCCTCCGCCGCAAGGATTTGCTCCTTAATCTCCGACGAAATCACCGACTGAAAATCCCGGACAATCGTCGGAAAAGGATGCGGGCCCATCACCGATCCCAAACAGTAATGCGTGTCACTGATCCGCGAAGTCCAAGCCCGCATCGCCTCGGAAACCGCATCTTTCAAGGTGGCTGTGCCCGTCGTCACCGGAATCACTTCCGCCCCCAGAAGCTTCATGCGATACACATTCAACGCTTGGCGAACCGTGTCTTCTTCGCCCATATACACCACACATTCCATACCCAATAGCGCCGCAGCTGTCGCTGTCGCCACCCCGTGTTGGCCCGCACCCGTCTCGGCGATCAGGCGCGTTTTGCCGAGCTTTTGCGCCAAGAGCGCCTGCCCCAACACATTATTAATCTTGTGCGAACCTGTGTGATTTAGGTCCTCCCGCTTAAGGTAAATCTTGGCTCCCCCCAGCTCTTCCGACATCTTCCGAGCATAGTAAAGCCTCGATGGCCGCCCCGCATAGTCATCGAAAAGCGTTTTGAGCTCCCGTCTGAAATCTGGGTCCACCTTGTAAAAATCGTACGCTTCTTCCAGCTCAATCACCGCATTCATCAAGGTTTCCGGCATGTATTGCCCGCCGTGAATCCCGAAACGGCCTCTTGGATTCGTCATTTACGCCCACTCTCCTCTCTCACTCGAGCGGCAAACGCTCGCATCTTCTCTCTATCTTTCCGACCATCGGTCTCAATCCCCGAACTCACATCGAGCGCATAAGGCGAAAGTTCCGTTAGCGCTCCGGCCACCTGCTCACTCGTGAGCCCACCCGCCAGAAAATACGGTCGTTTCACCTTCCGCACCAGCGTCCAATCAAACACCTTCCCGCTGCCGGCTCCACTATCCAACAAGATATAATCCGCATCACAGCACTCCGCCGCCAGCACATCTGCCTCGCTTCGCACGAGAAAAGCCTGCACAATCGGCTTCGACGTCAGCACCCGCAAGTCCCTTCGATACGCCGCATCTTCGCCCCCGTGCAGCTGGCAGACATCAATCGTCCCCTCTTCCAAGAGCTTCGCCACCACCTCCACCTTTTCTTGGCCAAAGACGCCGACCGCCACAATCCCCGGTCTCAGCAAGCTTTTCAAACTCCGTGCCTGCTCCGGTGTCACATAGCGTTTACTCCCCGGAACAAAAACAAAGCCAACATAATCCGGCCCGATCTCATTGGCCGCCTCGATATCTTCCACGCGCGAAAGCCCACAAAACTTCATCTTCGTCATACAGCCACCTGTTCCGCACCCGCCATCACACCCTTGAGCTCCTTAAGTTTCGCCTGCTTGTCCTGGGCCTTCATTAAGGTTTCCCCAATCAAAACCGCATCGGCGCCCATCGCACGAATCGTCGCTACATCCGAAGCCTCTTTGACGCCGCTCTCCGACACAAACAAGACCCCATCCGGAATAAGCTCCCGAAGTCTTCGGCTATTCGCCGGGTCCACGGAAAAATCCTTGAGGTTACGGTTATTCACGCCGATGAGCCGGGCTTTGGCCTGTAGAGCCATCGCCACTTCGCCTGTATCATGGGCTTCTACCAGGGCAGAGAGGCCCAGCTCGTCACAAATCGCGAGGTAGGTCGAGAGCTGCGACGCATCCAGCAAAGCACAGATCAGTAAGACCGCCTCTGCCCCCAGCACCTTTGCCTCGTAAATCATGTATTCGTCCACGGTAAAATCCTTGCGCAGCACGGGAATCGAGACCGCCTCCGCAATTTCTCGCAAGTGCTCATCTCTTCCCAAAAACCACTGTGGCTCCGTCAAGACCGAAAGGCAGTCCGCCCCCGCCGCCTCGTAGTCCTTCGCAATTTGCAGGTAGGGGTAGTCTTCTGCGATCAAGCCCTTTGAAGGCGACGCTTTCTTGCACTCACAGATGAAGGCCAGATCCGGCTTCTTGAGGGCCTCTTCGAATGCGAATGTTCCTTTGGCCAAAGCCTCCGCCCTCCGCCTCATCTCCTCGGTCGGCACCTTCTTTTTCGCCAGTTCCGTGCGCTCTATTGCATAAGCTGCCAGTTGGTCTAAAATCGTCATGAGCTCACCTCCGGGCGATTACTTACGTCAATGAATTTCTCTAAGGTAGCCAGCGCCGCCCCAGAATCAATGAGCGCTGCAGCGAGCTCGATCCCGTCTTTCAGGCTCGCAGCCTTGTCGCCAATGTAGAGTGCAGCGCCGGCATTCATCAGGACTGCATTTCGCTTCGGCCCGGTCTCGCCTCGTAAGATTGCCAAGGTAATCTTGGCATTTTCTTCCGGCGTGCCGCCGCGCAAATCCTCCTTACGGCAACGAGCCAAGCCAAAATCCTCCGGCGTGATCACCGACGACTTAAACCAGCCATCGCGGATCTCACAAACCGTCGTCGGGGCCGAAAGCGAAATTTCATCCAACTTATCCTGCCCATACACCACCATACCCCGCTTCACCCCGAGGCTCGTCAAGACATTAGCCAAAGGTTCAACCAGATAGGCATCATAAACACCTAAGAGCTGCAAGCTCGGGGTAGCCGGATTCGTTAAAGGGCCTAAAATATTAAACACCGTCCGGAAACCCAACTCTTTTCTTGTCGCCCCCACATACTTCATGGAGCGGTGATAGGTCTGGGCGAAAAAGAAGCACATGCCCACCTCCTCTAAGAGCTCAAGGCATTTCGCCGGACTTTGCTCAATCTTGACACCCAAAGCCTCGAGGCAATCCGCCGTACCTGACTTCGAAGAAGCCGCCCGATTGCCATGCTTCGCAACCTTCATGCCACCGGCGGCCGCTACCAAAGCAGACGTCGTCGAAATATTGAAACTCTGGGCATTGTCGCCGCCAGTCCCCACGATGTCGAAGACCTCCATCGAGGTCTCCACTTTCGTGGCATGGGCTCGCATGGCCGCTGCACAACCGGCAATCTCATCGATGGTTTCCGCTCGGGCGCTTTTGGTGGAAAGAGCGGCTAGAAATGCGGCATTCTGTGTCGCCGTCGTTTCCCCGCTCATGATCTCGTTCATGACCAGATAGGCTTCCTCATAGCTTAAGTCTTCTTTGCTGACAATTTTGACAATCGCTTCTTTAATCATTTTTCTACCCCCATAAGAAAGTTTCTCAAGATCGTTTTTCCGTCAGGTGTGATAATCGATTCTGGATGAAATTGCACACCATAAATTGGATCGTTCGTATGCTCAACCGCCATAACCTCTCCATCTGCAGCATAAGCCGTCACCCGCAAACAATCCGGAATCGTCTCTTGAACGGCCGCAAGTGAGTGATAGCGCGCGACCCTAGTCGTCTTCGGCACCTTCCGAAAAAGGAGACTGTCTTCGACAATCTGTATTTCGGATTGCTTCCCGTGCATCAGTTCTTTGGCGTAGCCAATCGTCGCACCAAAAGCCTGGCAGATCGCCTGATGGCCCAGACAAACCCCGAGGATTGGGACGCTTTGGCCTAGAGAGCGTATGAGTTCTACACAAATCCCCGCGTCTTCCGGCCTACCCGGCCCGGGGGACAAAATGATGTGCGAAGGCCCTAACGCCGCGATGTCGGGAAGGCTCAACTCGTCGTTACGGACCACCTGGATGTCCGGGTGAATCTCGCCCACCAGCTGATAGAGGTTGTAGGAAAAGCTGTCGTAGTTATCAATCAGGAGTATCATCGTTATCCCTCCTCTAGAGCTTCAGCGGATCGCAAAGCGGTCGCCACGGCCTTCGCCTTGTTGATGCACTCCTCGTATTCCTTCTCGGGAACCGAATCCGCCACAATACCCGCCCCACTGCGCACAAACACTTTGCCGTTCTTTTTGTAGGCAATGCGAATCGCGATGCAAGTGTCCAAATTGCCGGTAAAATCGATGTAGCCGATCGCCCCACCGTAGATGCCGCGTTTGTTATTTTCTAACTCGCCGATCAGCTGGCAGGCCCGAATCTTCGGCGCACCGGACAGCGTGCCTGCAGGCAAGACGGCTTCGATCGCATCGAAGGCATCATAGTCAGCAGCGATTTCGCCACGCACCGTCGAACCAATGTGCATCACGTGCGAGAAGCGTTCAATCGTGTGAAGCTTCTCAACTTCAACCGTGCCAAAGCGACTGATCCTACCCAAGTCATTCCGACTCAGGTCAACCAGCATATTATGTTCCGCCAGTTCCTTTTCATCCTGGAGAAGATCTAGTTCAAGTGCCAGATCATCTTCCGCTGTTTTCCCTCGTGGCCTCGTGCCCGCCAAAGGGAAGGTATGAAGGACGCCATCCTCTAACTTGATCAAGGTTTCTGGCGAAGCACCCGCAACCTCCACGTCGGTGCCCGAGAAATAAAACATGTAAGGCGAGGGATTAATCGTCCGCAGCATGCGATAGGTGTCCAGCAAACTCCCCTCAAAAGGGGCACTCAAACGGTTCGATAAGACAATCTGGAAAATATCACCCTCACGAATGTAGTGCTTAGCCTTCTCCACCATCGAACAGAAACTCGGCTTGTCGAAAAGAGGCGTCAGGTCCCCAAGAAGTCGCCCTCTCGCTTCTTGCTTCCTCGCTCCCTGACGGATCAAAGAAGCGAGCTTCTGAAGTTCCTCCACCGCCTTTTTGTAATTGGCTTCGACGTCATCCAGCCTGATGTTCACCATAAGAATAATCTTCTGCTGCACATGGTCGAAGGCAATCACCTGATCGAAGAGCATCAAGTCACAATCCTTGAAGTCTTCCGTATCCTCCACGGTAACCCGTACCGAAGGCTCCTTATAGCCTAAATAATCATAGGAAAAATACCCCACCAAGCCCCCGGTAAACGGCGGCAAATACGAAAAGCGGGGACTTCTATAATCCTCTAGGAGCGCTCGTAAATACTTCGAAGGATCATCCGTCAGCGTATGGAAATCCCCCATATGGAGTTCCCCATTCGTGCACGTAATCTCCAATTTCGGCTCAAAGCCCAGAAAAGTATAGCGCCCCCACGTCTCATTCGCCGCTGCAGACTCCAGCAAATACGTGTGTGAAGACACGCCCTTCAAAATGCGCAAGGTCTCAATCGGCGTTGTAAAATCCGATAAAATCTCACAGCTCAAAGGAAGCACTTGATACTTTCCTTCCGCAGCAAGCCTTTGCACCTCAGTAACATTCGGCAAAATCGTCACGGTCAATCCCTCCCAAGGAAGTAAGGAAAATCCCCTTCCCTTCAGCTCAGGAGCGAAAAAACCCAATAAAAAAGCCCCCGACAGAACATACACTTCTGCCAAGGACGAATAAAAAAAATTATCCGCGGTGCCACCTTGATTTCATAGGAATGACCCTATGCCCTTTGCGAGATACCAACATATCCCCGGCAACTGACGTATGCCCTACGTTGCAGAATACTCTGTGCAGGGAACCTAGCCCCTACACATTTGACTGCACCCTCAGCGGTCCATTTGACAACTTGTTTCTTCCCTTGCTCTCAGCACCCAAGGTTCTCTGTAAAGGCATCATTGCCGTTATCTTCGCTTCAACGGTTTGCGGTTTATTCAGGTTTGAGCCAAATGGTAGCACAGAAAAAATTCCCGTGTCAATACATTTCGCCCAAGGTACTGACTGCCAGGACTTGAATGTCTGCGGCTTTGGCCAAAGCCGCCTTCGCAAGCTCTCTCTCCTCTTCCGAGCGAAACAGCGCAAAAAGTGTCGGCCCACTGCCACTCATCGCCGCATAACTCGCCCCTACTGCCCGCAAATGCGCTTCATACTGCCCAAGCTCCGGGTGCTGCGCCCGATGCAAAAACGAAAACGTATTTTGCCCGAACGACTCGAGCCGCTCCCTCTCGCCAAGCAGCTCCTCAACAAATTCATCCGCCTGACTTAGCGGAATCTGCTGCCGATCCTCCATTTCAAGCGCATCGTAGCTCGCAAATGCCACACCCGTCGACACCCTAAGCCCCGGCAGAAGGAGCAGCAATGGCAAACTTGGAGCCTCGGAAATCGGCTCACAAATTTCCCCAATCCCCGTGCAATAAGCCAAGGGTGCCTTCTGCAAACAAAACGGCACATCCGCCCCAACTCGCAACGCAATCTCCGCCAAACGCTCTTCCGTAAGCGGCTCAGGGCTTCGCTCATTCAGTGCCCGCAAGAAAGCCGCCGCATCACTACTCCCACCCCCAAGGCCCCCTTGGATCGGAATCGCCTTCTTCAGATGCACATAAAGAGTTGTCCCCGGAACCGTCCCGACCTCTAAATAGTAGGCCAAAGCACGCACAATCGTATTCTTCTCATCCGGCACAAGCGAAGTCTTCGATTCAATAGAGAAATAAAGCGTGCATTTCGGCAAGTGAAAAACCGTCGTCCCTTCACGAATCGGCTCCGCAAAACTGATGCTGATCTCGTCCGCCAAACTAATCTTTTGCATCAAAGTCGACAGCTCGTGATAGCCATCCGCTCGGATCCCTCGAATGTCCAAAAACCAGTTAATCTTCGCATAGGCCTTTATGGTCACCATGTCTTTTACCATTGTCGTTTCCCCCTCGCACCACTCGCCCACGGTGCCGACATCTTTAGCGTTTTGCCTATCGTTCACTCACCATACCTGGTAAAAAAGTTTTGCCTATGGAAAAGACCCCGCCAAAGCAGGGTCTTCCTCATCAAATCATTTCCATTTTAGCTGGCTGGCTGATCCGTAACCTGATCCGAAATCTGCTCGGCAATCTGATCCGGGGCCACGGCCACTTCCACTGTGTCTGTCAAAATATCAACGTAGCTATAGGAGACCATCTCCTGCTCATCGTGATTCGTTCTGAGACAACGTACCGTGAAAACATTGGGGTAGCAGTTTTCAACGATTCCTTCGCGAATAATTGTTCTCTTGCGACCGCCATTTGACTTCAAGCGAACCTTCCTCCCTATGCATGCCTCCATGTCGCGCTTGCACATCTCGAGTTCACTTTTAATAATCATATATTGTTCTACCTCCCAATCAGCACATAGTCAGGGGGCATTATAGCA
>CAZCLL010000105.1:1795-9347 GCA_964499555.1 uncultured Fastidiosipila sp. | reverse complement strand
ATAAAACGAACTACGAGAGTTACTACCGAACTATAAAAAATCACGAGAGAGGCTACCGCACTTCCAGCATACTTGCCGTTGGTAGTTAGCTGGCTGCTAGGCAGGTAGTTGGATGCGGTAGAGAATCCTGCGTCGGTTCGTTGCTCTGGTGGATATCCACAGGGGGTAGTGTGTTTGGTGTTCCAAGTGTTTCAGTGGTTGGATGATCCTTGCGTTGATTTGATGTTTTTGGCGGAAGGGACTCTTGTATTCGGTGCGTGTTCGGGTGGATATCCCTCACTTCTGGCGATTAGTAGGTAGCAAGGTGGGTAAAAAATGGTAGATAACTAGTTCAAGTGGACAAAACTCGTCTCGATCCAAGAGCGAGACGAGTTTTGCTGGGTATTTGGAGGCAAAGGCGCTCAAAATGGTCTTGATCGGGGTGTTTTCGGGGTGATTAAGAGAGAATTCATCAACAAATAACATGTTAAATTTGGATCGAGACGAGTTTTGTCCAGCATAAGATGTTGGGTCTTTGCGAACAGGGACTTGTGAATAGGGAATCGCTTGGGGATCGGTAGTAAATCGATAATGAAAGGCAGTGAAGGCCGATTTAGGATAGAAAATGGACTGCTTTTTGCCCCAGAGCTGACGTCAAATGCTTATCGTGGGGAGTTTGGTGAAAGTATCCGCATAAATTTGGTGAAAGTATCCGCAATAATTTGAAAATGCACACCCAAAAAAATTATAAAATGCGCACCCCAAAAAACAAAAATCCCCGCCAAGATCCACCTGATCCGGGGGGCGTGAATCTTGGGGCTGCTTGTATTATAATTCTAATACCTACGCCCGTAATAAAGAGCCTTGTAGGGTGGGCGGGTAGGTGAGGAGGATTCCATGAGAAATAGTGCCCCGAAAGGGACTCAAGATATATTGCCGGAAGAGAGCTTTGCTTGGCAGTTTGTTGAGCGGAAGTTTCAGGATGTATGCCGCTTGTATGGGTATGAGGAGATTCGGATTCCGACTTTTGAACATACAGAAGTGTTCCAAAGGGGGGTTGGCGATACGACAGATATCGTGCAGAAGGAAATGTATACCTTCCAGGATTTGGGCGGGCGTTCGTTGACTTTGCGGCCTGAAGGGACAGCGGGGGTTGTGCGGAGCTTTATTGAGAATGGTTTGGCTTCGCAGACGTTTCCGCAAAGACTTTACTATATGATTACGGCCTTTCGTTATGAGAATGTGCAGAAGGGGCGGTATCGGGAGTTTCATCAGTTGGGGGTGGAGGCTTTTGGGGCCAAAGGCCCCGGGATTGATGCCGAGATTCTGGCGATGTTGGCGCATTTTTTCAAGGAAGTGGGGCTGGGGAAGATTGATTTGCATATCAATTCCATTGGCTGTCCGAATTGCCGAGCCGTGTATAAGGAGGCGCTTTTGGCCTACTTGAGGCCGCATAAGGAAGAGCTTTGCGAGGATTGCCAAAAGCGCCTCGAGACCAATCCGCTTCGGGTGCTGGATTGCAAGGTGGAGGCGGACCAGAAAATTACGGCTGGGGCGCCGCTTATCCTCGACTACTTAGATGAGGAGTGCCAAACCCACTTTGAGGGATTGAAGGGGCAGCTGGCGGCTTTGGCCGTACCTTACGAGGTGGACCCGAGAATTGTCCGCGGACTGGATTACTACACGAAGACGGTGTTTGAATTTGTGTCGGCGAACGTGGGGACGCAAGGGACGATTTGTGGCGGAGGCCGCTATGATGGGCTGGTTGAGGCGCTCGGGGGGAATTCGCTGCCGGGGATTGGCTTCGCGATGGGCGAGGAACGGCTCTTGATGGAGATGAAGGCGCAAGAGGTGCTGCCGGAGGAACGGCCGGCTCCTAAGATTTTCCTAGCGAGCTTGGATGATAAGGCCTGGCAAGAGGCACAAGTGCTGGCGCAGAAGCTTCGCTATGCAGGCGTTGCGACACAATATGAGTTGACGGGGCGGTCGCTTAAAGCGCAGATGAAGTATGCGGGGAAGTCCGGTGCGAAGTTTGTGATGGTTCTAGGCGAGGCGGAACTGGAGGCGGGCGAGGCTTCGGTGAGAAGTCTTCAGAACAAGGATTGCCCGGACCAGACGTTTTCACTGAGGGACCTGGATGGGCTCGTTACGTTTTTGAAGGAATCATGAGGAGAGGGTATGGCGGAGACAATTCAAGGCTTACAACGCAGTCGTTACTGCGCGGAGATTGGGGAGACGGAAGTCGGGCAGGAGCTTGTTCTGATGGGGTGGTGCCAGAAGCAGCGCGACTTGGGCGGGCTTGTTTTTATCACCCTGCGTGACCGGACGGGGCTGGTGCAGCTGGTCGCGGATGACAGGAGTCCGGCGGAGGTTTTGGCCAAAGCCGCCGCTGTCCGTTCGGAGTTTGTTTTGGCTGCGAGGGGGCTTCTACGTCGTCGCGAAGCGCCGAATCCGGAGATGCCGACGGGACTTTGGGAGCTTCATTTGCAAGAGCTTCGCATCTTGAGTGAGGCGAAGACGCCACCTTTTTACATTGAAGAGAATGTGGATACGAAAGAGAGCCTACGCCTGCAGCATCGGTATTTGGATCTGCGTCGCCCGGATATGCAAAGGACTTTGAAGCTTCGCTCGGATGTGGCGAATTTTACGCAGAATTTTTTTCACAAGGAAGGTTTCCTTGAAATTGAAACGCCGATGCTCGGGAAATCGACACCGGAAGGGGCAAGAGACTACTTGGTGCCGAGCCGGATTTATCCGGGGCACTTTTTTGCGTTGCCTCAGAGCCCGCAGCTGTATAAGCAGCTTTTGATGACAGCAGGAGCGGATCGCTACATGCAAATGGCGAGATGTTTCCGCGATGAGGACCTTCGGGCGGATCGCCAACCGGAGTTTACCCAGCTCGATTTGGAAATGTCTTTTGTGGACAGTGAAGATGTGCTGGCGCTGATGGAAGGCTATTTGGCCGGGCTATTTAAGGCGATCAAGGGCAAGGAGCCCGCCAGGCCTTTTGAGCGTTTGACTTGGCAGGAGGCCATGGAGACCTATGGCTCGGACAAGCCAGACTTGCGTTTCGACCTGAAACTTCATGACATGACCGACTTGGTGGAAACGTCAGACTTTGCTGTGTTTAAGGATGCGGCGACGGGCGGCGGTTCGGTTCGCCTGATCACGGTGCCTGGCGCAGGCACGATGACCCGCAAGGAGATCGATAAGTTAGGCGAGTTCGTGAAGACCTATAAGGCCAAGGGCATAGCCTGGCTGGTTCCGGGTGAGGAATGGCGCGGTTCGGTCTTGAAGTTCGTCGATGAGGCGTTGAAAACGAAGATTCAAGCGCGCGCAGAGGCTCAAGCCGGGGACTTGATCCTGATTGTCGCCGATCCATCGAACGAGGTAGTTCTGAACGCCTTGGGCAATTTGCGTAACGAGGTGGCGAAGCAGCGCGGCCTCTACGATCCTTCCGTGGATAAACTCCTGTGGGTGACGGATTTCCCGCTCCTCGAATGGAACGAGGAGGAAGGCCGCTACCAGGCGATGCACCACCCCTTCACGAGCCCCATGGACGAGGATATTCCGCTTTTGACTACCGAACCGGGTAAGGTTCGGGCCAAAGCCTACGACATCATCCTCAACGGTTACGAGCTAGGTGGCGGCAGTATCCGCATTCACGACCGTGATTTGCAGAATCAGATGTTTCAGCTTCTGGGCTTCACGGAAGAGCAGGCGTACAATAATTTCTCGTTTTTGTTGGATGCCTTTAGCTACGGTGTCCCGCCGCATGGGGGCATTGCCTTGGGTTTCGATCGTTTGATTATGCTTTTGGCAGGCAAAGAGAATATCCGAGAAGTCATTGCTTTCCCGAAAGTGCAGACCTCGGGTGATCTCATGACAAAAGCACCCGGCGAAGTCTCCCAGAAGCAGCTGACTGAGCTATATATTCAAGTGGTTCCTGCTTCTGACGAGACCTAAGGAGAACACATGAACAACGATGATTACCCCGAGAAGGTACCGGAAGAGCTGCCCAATCGCCCACAGGCAGATCGCCCACAAGCCGATCGACCACAAATCGTACCAGAATATCTGGAATACATTCCGGACTCTCCGGAACGAGAGCCGATCGAGCCTGTTGCGCAGTCTTCGTCGGAAGAAGGCGAGGCGACAACTTCAGATACGGAAGCCGGCCTGGAGCCCGGCACGGTAAACGGGAAGGATATGCCCTTGCCGGCCAGAGAAGATATCTACGCTTCGGATACGAAAGCCAACATCTTCCTGGAAATTCTCGATTGGGTGAAGTATCTTCTCATTGCTTTGATTCTAGGCTGGATCTTGAGCCAATTCGTGATTCAGCGTAGTGAAGTTGTGGGGAATTCGATAGTGCCCACCTTAACGAACGGCGATATGCTCTTTGTTGAGAAGCTGAGTACCTACTTCGGGATGCCGCCTCGTGGAACCATTGTCACGATCGATATGGGCAATGTTCCGAACTCCGGCAGTACGGATGTTCTGGTCAAACGAGTCATTGCTCTCCCGGGTGACACGATCGACTTCCAAGATGGTAAAGTGATTCTGAACGGTGAAGCCTTAGAAGAGCCTTACGTGGTAGACGACAATTGGACCTCTCCACCGCAAGCCTGGTATGGCCCCTACGAAATCCCGGAGGATATGGTCTTTGTGATGGGGGACAACCGAGCGTTTAGTGTCGATTCGCGCGTCTTCGGACCGGTCCCGAAGGCTTCCGTTCAGGGCCACATCTTGGTGCGTATTTACCCCTTTAATCGGATCGGAATTCCGAAATAGTTCTTTGGAGGTTGCCTTTGTCAACAGACAGACAAAAGTATATAAGAAACTTCAGCATCATCGCGCATGTGGATCACGGGAAGTCGACGTTGGCCGACCGCCTGATCGAACATACCGGTGTGCTGACCAAACGTGAAATGCAGTCTCAGGTCCTCGACAACATGGACATCGAGCGTGAGCGCGGGATTACGATCAAGGCCCAGTCCACAAAGATGCTTTACAAATACACGGACGGCCACATCTATGAACTAAACCTCATTGACACACCCGGCCACGTGGACTTCAGCTATGAAGTGTCACGTTCTTTGGCCGCCTGTGAAGGAGCCGTCTTAGTTGTCGATGCCTCGCAAGGAATCGAAGCGCAGACTTTGGCCAACGTGTACCAGGCGACTGAGATGAATCTGGAAGTGTTGCCAGTCATCAATAAGATCGACCTGCCTGCGGCCGAGCCGGAACGCGTGCGTGAAGAAATCGAGGATGTCATCGGGATCGATGCCTCGATGGCGCCGCTCGTCTCCGCAAAATCAGATATCAACATCGATGAAGTGTTGGAGAAAGTCGTGGAGTTCTTGCCCCCGCCGTCCGGTGATGAGGATGCACCACTCCGCGCCCTGGTTTTCGATGCCAAATATGACACCTATCGTGGCGTCGTGGTGTATATCCGTGTGCGCGACGGCCAAGTCCGCACCGGGGACCGCATCCGCATGATGCATACAAAAGCCGAATATACCGTGACCGAACTCGGCGATTTCCGCGCTGGCACGTTGGCACCCCAAGAAATCTTGGAAGCCGGCGACGTCGGTTACCTCGTCGCCTCGATCAAAAACGTCCGCGATACAGCCGTAGGTGATACGGTTACTTTGGCCGAAAGGCCGGCAACGGAGGCTCTGCCCGGCTATAAAAAAGCCCAGCAAATGGTGTTCTGCGGCCTCTATCCCGTGGACAATGCACGCTATGTGGACCTGCGCGAGGCCCTAGAGAAACTCCAAATCAATGATGCATCCCTTTCGTACGAGCCGGAAACCTCGCAAGCCTTAGGGTTCGGCTTCCGTTGCGGTTTCTTGGGGCTCCTCCATTATGAGATCATTCAAGAGCGCCTCGAGCGTGAATTTGATCTTGACCTGATCTCGACTGCCCCCTCCGTTGTGTATCATGTTTTCTTGAGCAACGGAGACATGATCGAGATGTCCAACCCCACCAACTTCCCAGATCCTGCCGCTGTCGACCACATGGAGGAGCCGGTGGTTTTGGCCTCCATCATGACCCCGAAAGACTACGTCGGCAACGTCATGGAGCTCTGCCAGGAACGCCGCGGGGTGTACAAGGACATGACTTACCTCGACAAAAACCTCGTAGAGATCCACTACGAGATGCCGCTGAACGAGATCATCTATAACTTCTTTGATGTGCTGAAGTCTAGGACCCGCGGCTATGCTTCCCTGAACTATGAGTTCAAAGAATACCAGCGAGCCAAGCTCATCAAGCTGGATATTCTCATCAATGGGGAGGTCGTTGACGCCCTTTCCTTCATAGTGCACGAGGATTCCGCCTACAGCCGGGGCCGCAAGATGTGTGAAAAACTCAAGGACGAGATCCCGCGCCACCAGTTCGAGATCCCCATCCAGGCAGCGATTGGCGGCAAGATTATCGCCCGCGAAACCGTTCGCGCCTTCCGCAAGGACGTCCTAGCCAAGTGCTACGGCGGCGACATCACCCGTAAGAAGAAGCTTCTCGAGAAGCAAAAAGAAGGCAAGAAACGCATGCGCCAGGTCGGTAGTGTGGAGATTCCGCAGGAAGCCTTTATGTCCGTCCTGAGGCTCGATGAATAGAGTCAATTCTGTAGGCCAAAGCCGCCGGCCTGCGGCTTTGGCCCGCAAACACAAGCAATCCCGAAAGCGGAGGTAGGAAAAATGATCATCGGCTGTCCCAAAGAAGTCATTCCGGCAGAGCATCGCGTGGCTCTCACCCCGGCGGGCGTCCACAGCCTCGTGCACGACGGGCATCGGGTTCTGCTTGAGAAGGATGCGGGCGACGCGTGTGGCATGCCCGACGAGGATTATCGCTTGGCCGGCGCCGAGATCTTGGAGGACCCTTCAGCGGTCTGGGCTAGGGCCGAACTGATTTGCAAAGTCAAAGAACCGGTCCCCGCTGAATTCCCGCTGATGAGGGAAGGGCAGACGATTTTTACCTACCTGCACCTCGCGGCCAAAGAAGCCCTGACCCACGCTCTTCTGGATCAAAAGGTCACGGGCATCGCCTACGAAACGGTAACTCTGCCGGACGGAAGCCTGCCACTCCTCGCCCCAATGAGTGAAGTGGCCGGGCGTATGGCTGTCCAAATCGGCGCCAATCTGCTGCAAGCCCACCACGGCGGGCGCGGCATTTTGCTTGCTGGTGTGCCCGGTGTTTTGCCAGCCGAAATCTTGATTATTGGTGCCGGTGTCGTTGGCCAAAATGCCGCGCGCATTGCGATGGGCTTAGGGGCGCACGTCACGATTTCCGACATCAATGTGAAGCGCCTCAAGGAAGTCGACAACTGGTCTTCCGGGCGCATTGCTACTCTTATTTCCAATCCCTTCGACATCGCGCGCCAGGTCGCCAAAAGTGACCTCATCATCGGCGCCGTCTTGATTCCTGGCGCAAAAGCCCCCCATGTTGTCACCGAAGCCATGGTCAAAACGATGCGCAAAGGCTCCGTCCTCGTCGACGTCGCCATTGACCAAGGCGGCTCCATCGAAACCATGGATCACATCACAACCCATGACGATCCCTTCTTCAT
>CAZCLL010000105.1:0-1785 GCA_964499555.1 uncultured Fastidiosipila sp. | reverse complement strand
GGCGCCGTGCCGTACACATCGACTTTGGCCCTGACTGGCGCCACCACTCCTTATGTGCGCGCCCTAGCTTCGCTTGGTGTCCGTGAAGCGCTCTTGGCCGACCCTGCACTTCGGCAAGGCCTTAATACCTATCAAGGATTCGTGACATTTGAAGGGGTGGCAGAAGCATTCGGCCTCCCGTACACGGCGGTAGAGGAGGCCTTGGCTCTTTTCGCATAAGTTTAAAAATAAAGTTATGCGAAAGTTTCTGGGGTATGGTTATGGTTGTTGTTTTAAGCGCTGGCACCTTGCCTCACGTAATTGACGCCGCATAAATTTCTTCGATTGCCCCTTGCAGTTCAGCGTCAAACGCCTCATCACTTTGGTCCGCGCGCAAACCCTCCGACAAAGCCCTCGAGAAAGACGCAATCAAACCATGGTTTTGCGCAAGAAGCTCATCCGCTTCCTCACGGCTATAGCCACCGGAAAGCGCAACCACACGAAGAACCGGCTTCGCCTCGATCAACGGCCTGTAGAAATCCGGCACAGTCGGAATGCTGAGCTTAAACATCACCGGCTTATCGGCAGGCCAAGACTCCAGATGCTTCTCAATCTCCGCAAGCAAAATCCCCTCCGACTCCTTCTTATCCGTGCTCTTGATATTCACTTCCGGCTCGATAATCGGAACCAGACCCGCCTCCGCAATCGTCGCAGCCACGTCAAACTGCTGATCCACAACCCGGCGAATCCCCTCAGGATTAGCTTGATGAATCACCGAGCGCATCTTCGTGCCAAAAACATTGCGCACCTTCGCCCGCTCCAAAAGCTCCGCCAGCCCCGGATTCGGCTTCATCAGTTGCACGCCGTCCACCTCATCCGCCAAGCCTTTGTCCACCTTCAGGAACGGCACAACGCCCTTCACATTCCAGAGATAATCCGCGCTTTTCAGCCCGTCAATCTCCCGGTCCATCGTCTGCTCAAACAAAATCGCCCCCAGAATCTGCTCGCTCCTAAAGGCAGGGCTCGTCACAATTCTCGTCCTCATTTCGTGGACCAGCGTAAACATTTCCTCTTCCGTCGTGTATTGACTCTCATCAATTCCATAGGCACGCAAAGCCTTCGGCGTACTCCCGCCACTCTGGTCAAGTGCAGCGATAAAGCCTTTCCCATCTCTCATGCGTTCTACTTGTTTCGTGTTCATAGAGTGCCTCCACTTTCTGGCTGGTTCTCCGGCCAAAGCCGCCCCCAACCCCATTCATTCTAGTCCGCTCTATACTCTTTTTCTGTCTTCCATGGTTCAGGTTTTGCTTTGATAGCGGTAGATCATCTCGTATCCGCTCCGTGTTCAGGGTGATAGCCGTTCAACAGCAAAGTGGGTGAAGCACACCGATAACTACTTAACGTGGTCAGGATACGCAGGAATCCAAGAAATCAGTTAGCTTCTACTAGTAGGCATGATGTTATGTGTAGAAGATAGTCCATATAATACAGTTTCCCAAGTCAAAAACTTGCAAATCGTCTTCGATGATTTCGAATACCTATTAAGTTAATTTTGTTTTCCTGCAGATCCTGACCATCATGACATATTATATACCTAGTAATCACGGAGAAATCATTGTCTACCAAAACCATCGTGTTGATTTTTGATTAAATCCGGGATTTTGGCCCCAAACAATAAAGTCCACCAAAACCATCGTGTTGATTTTCGATTAAATCCGGGATTATTGGCCCCCAACAATAAATTCCACCATAACTATCGTGTTGATTTTCGATTAAATCCGGAATCCATGACCCCAAACAATAAAG
>CAZCLL010000104.1:0-9360 GCA_964499555.1 uncultured Fastidiosipila sp. | reverse complement strand
TCGCTTAAGTTCAGTGAAAATCAAAGACATGAATTATTCAGCAGACCCTAGATAATCGTCAAACGGCGCCGTGTGTTCCTTCGCAAAACTTTTGTACGGCTCCTCTTCCACTGCGTCAAGCGCGGTGAGATGAACTTTCACCTCCTTGCGGACCACTCGTTTCCGTTCGATGTCATACCATAGTCTCGCATGTGGGATAGACGCTTGGCCAAAGCCGCCTTTAAGTACTGCAGTGTCACAATAGACATCCCCATAGTTCCCAGGAATGTGCCCTCCAACAAAGACATCAACAGGAGGAATCGAAACCAGCACGTCGTGGAGCTCACCACTGATATTTCCATTTTCATCAGCGTAAAATGGGAAATGGGCAACAACAACGAGCAGATCCGCACCCATTTCCCGCATGATAGGAATCTGTTTCTTGGCTGCCTCAACGGCAGAAGTCACTTCGAATGGAGTAAATTGAGGTGCCGTAACCATGTAGGGGGTATATTCTGTTGTAAGACCTAAGATACCAATTTTGAGCCCCGCTTTTTCGAGAATGACCCATGGTTTACACCCTTTGATGAGTTCGCCTGTAGCTTTTTCCTGAATATTTGCGCAAAGGACGGGGAAGGGAGCATACGAAATACAGTCTTCTAAGAAATCTTGGCCATTGTCGAATTCATGGTTTCCTAAGGTGAAGGCATCTGTTTTCATGAGAGCCAGTGCGTCAACGACCGGCCTACCGCCCCAGTAGTCGGCAGTAAATTCATCACCGGCATCAAGCAGTAAGAATCCTTCAGGATTTTGCTCGCGGAGTTTATCAATTGCACTGGCAAAACGTACATAGCCCGGATGTAACTTGGAACTTCTCAGCCGACCACCAAAGTCGGCGTGACCTACAATATCGATGGTGATGAGTCGGCTCATTAATTTTAGCTCCTGTGTTTTGAACGACTTACTCGTTTAGCGCTGCTTCTGCGGCAATCACGAAGGCGTCGTAAGCGCTTTCAGCATCGCTTAAGCCTAAGGCTACAGACTGAATCATTTTGTCTACTTCAGTTCGGACTTGATCGGAGCCTTTGACGCTTGGAATGTGGCCTACATAGGGCATTTGCTCGTTCAGTGCCTTCGCTGCAGGATTTTCGTTCATGTAAGTTACGTAGGCAGGTAATTCGCGAGCGGTTTTATAAACAGGGATTGAACCAAAATCGATGGCTGACTGAGCGACAATCTCCGGCGTGATCAAGTACTTGATGAAGGTATAGACGGCTTCTTGAGAGGCTTCATCTGTGGCTAAATTGACATAGCCTGAACCCCAGTAGTTGATGTATTTTACCGGACCTTCTTGTGGAATCGGAGCCACACCGAATGAGAAGTGACCGCTTTGTCCTTCTTCGGGGATTCCTGCTTTGACATAGTCAATACCAGCAGAAGAACCAATATAGGAGCCTACCGCTTGCGAGCCAAAAGGGTTTGAGAAGTAGCGGTCTTCGCCTACCAGTCTGAAGTAGCCATCCTTCACACCAGAGGCAAACCAGTTCAATTTCTCAATCGCAATAGCCTTATCCATGATGACTTGTTTTTTGTTCGCATCAATGTAGGACGAACCCGCTTGCATGACTAAGCAGAGAAAGGTATCCATAATGGAATCACTTCCGAAGCCGGCGACGCCTTTCGCCTCAAAAATCTTTTTCGAGTTTTCCTCAAGTTCGGTCCATGTTTGGGGGACTTCCAGATTCAATTCGTCATACCAATCTTGATTGTAGAAGAGGACTTCACCGGTATTGGCTTCCGGAATGAGGAAGACTTTATTGGCGCCAAATTGTGTAATATCCTCCCAAACGCCATCCGCGATTTCGGTTCGGAAATTGGGTACACCGTTACTCGGGTCGTTTAGGTAAGGCGCCATATCGGTCAAGAAACCTTGGTCAATGTATCCGGCTGCTACAGAGGGGAACATGCTGACGATGTCAGGCCCAACACCAGCGCGAACGGATTGGAGTAATTTCCCTTGGAATTCACTATAGGGTTGTTGCTGTGCTTCAACCGTGATCCAGTCTTGTGAATCATTGAAGGCTTGAATCCGTTTCAGGAGAGCCTCTTCGTGGTGGTCTGCTAGCGTGTGCCAATAGGTAAGCGTGACCTGTTCTTTTTCGATTGGGGCCGTTGTCTCTGGACTCGTCGTAGGTGTTTGCTCATCACTCGCTTTGCTTGTGGGGGTACTTGACTCATCTCCCCTAGTGGTGGTGTTTGCATCTTGACACGAACTCAGGATGCTTCCAGTAAGAATCGTTGCGGTAAGTAGAATAGGCAGAACTTTTTTCATAGGTAATCCTTTCATACATGGTGACAATTATGCGGTAAGCCGAACTTGATCTAGGTAGATCGAGCGTAACACGCAAATTTCGAAAATTTTTTTAGATCTCGTGCAAAATTATCGAGTCACTCGGAGTGAAAACTTGGCTTGCGTTAAGCGGAGCTTAAAAGTTGGTTAAAACACACAGGTGTCAAAGTCAAATTCTGTAGAACTTGCTAGAGTGAAGGAGAATATACACGGAGGGAATGACCATGCTCAGTAGTTATTATTTCCTTACCAATCAATTATCTGAAGATGAGACCCGGATTGTTACCTGTCTAGTGAACCATTTGGAGAAGAATGAAGATCGAATCGGGATTACCCAACTTGCTGAAGACAACTATGTATCAACCTCTTTTATTATTAAGATGTGCAAACGCCTAGGATTCAGTGGTTATAGTGAACTCCTCTTCAGCCTCAAGCAAAAGGTTAGAGAGAAATCGGATCTGGAGCCAGAATGTAAACTGGCTGGTCTAGTAGACAATTATTCACCCGAGCTTGTGGAAGGTTTCTGTGAGACACTTGCCAATTGCCGACACAAACAAATCTATGTTGTTGGCGCTGGGTTTGCTGATTTCGTCAGTGATTACATAGTACAACGCCTTGGTGTCAGTGGGTTTATCGTCTCTAGTCGGGTTCACTTCTACGATTACATGCTTTTCCGAGAGGATGAAGAGAAGCGCATTCATTCTACGATTGAGCCCTCTTTGATCATTGCGATTTCCCAAAGTGGTAACTCAGACATTGTTGTGAAAGATGTGATGCGAGCCAAAGAAAACGGGTTTGAAGTCGCTCTCTTTACCAAGAAAACATCGTCTGTGATCGCGGATGTCGCTGAGCATGTCTTCGTAGTAGACGGCTCCAAACAGACGTTGATTTCAACCGTACCCAATGAATTTTTCGGTAAGGTGATTCTTAGCTTTGAGCAAATCATGGGAACGTATTTTGAAATGATGGCTACGAGATCCGTTACAAAACCTGCAACCCCTTTAGATTTTCGTAGGTTGGGCTAAAAAAGTTTTACGAGAATAGAAAAAATTGCTTGATTCATTGGTGCTAGGATCATTACTTGGAGTGAAGAAAATCCACGGAGGGATTATGCACGAGAAATCATGGCTAGGCCAGAACGAGAAGACCATTGACACACTCATATTTGACCTCGACGGTACCTTATATCAAGATCTCACTTTCTATAAAACCTATCTTCATTTTCTTTTAGCGGGAACCACCTTGCATTCGTGGGAAGCTGTGCTCGTAGCCTTTGCAGAGTCGGTTTTTCACGGGGAAAAACTCCAGATGAACCATTTCTACAGGTCTCATTTACTACCAACAATGAGCCCGGATGAATATTTTCAAGCCTTGGAAAATACGCTCGCGGACAGTGAAGAAGAGGCTATTTACCTAGGCGATGCTTGGGCGGTTCTCAGCTTGTTGGGTGAAACTTTGGGCTTACTAGAAAATGGACGTGGGGAAGAAGTGTTTCGCAAAACGAGAGCGGCGATGCCACTCGGCGAACCAGATATCCACTTGCAGAAGGCGCTTATTGAGGCAAACACATGTTTTCAAACGGTATTACTAAGTAATTCCTATGAGACAACCGCTAGCAATTTTCTTTCCCGTCTCGGTCTGGATGGCCTTTTCCAACACGTGATTTATGACGCAAAGAAGCCCAAACAGCTGATTGAACATGTCGAGCATGTCCTTCCCGGGTTTTTGAGACGCCCGCAAAGCGTGATGACGATCGGTGACCATGCTTGGAATGATCTTGAGCCCCTACGTCAAAAAGGTTGTCTCACCGTCTGGATGAATCCTTACCCCAATATTGCTGAACCTACCTATGACATCAAATTACAGAGTACAAGTGAACTAGCCTCATTTCTCATTGGCTTAGCCGATGAGAATCGCGATATCGAGTCGATCAGCCGCCTCTCAAGAGGCCTATCAGCAGCCACGCATCAGCATAAAAATCATTAGGTAATGAAAACGTAGTCAATCTAAAAAGGAGAACGTATGAATAAGCTCGTATCTAGTGTAGTAGCAGGTAGCCTTCTTATTTTGTCTTTGGCTGCTTGCCAGACAAATGAAACAACGAATCCGAACAACACACCGACTCCGGCAAACACCACGGAGAGTTCTGCATCAAGTAGCGGAGAAAGAATCAAACTTGTTCATTGGCATACCTTGACCGATCACCATGAAGCGGCACTGTTGAAACGTCTTGCCGCTTTTAACGAATCACAAGATGTCTATGAAGCCGTAGCTGAACAGCAACCCTACAGTGAGTATGAAGGGAAATTGATGCAGGCGGTTAGAGCCGGTGTCGGCCCTGACATGGTTTCCGCATTCTCTTCGAGTTCCTTCGAGTATATTACCCAGGGTTTCTATAAGGATATGGGGGCTTGGGTTTATGATGCAGAGGATGGCATACCGAACTTTAAAAATGATATTTCAGAGGGCGTCTATGAGGAAGTGAACCAGTGGGGCGATGGAAAAGTTTTTGTCATTCCTACGCACAACACGGGTGAAGTGCTGTACTACAACAAGACGTGGTACGACGAACTGGGCTTGAATGCGCCGACAACCTGGACCGAATTAGCGGAGAATTCTGCGAAGATCTATGAAGCCCATGGTGTGGCAGGTTTCGGTACGGACTCCATCTATGATACCTTCCTCAACCTCGTCCGTCAGGAAGGTTCTGATTACATTGACCCTGTGTCGAAGACGATTGCTTTTGACGAAGACATCGTGATTGAGAAGCTAAACTGGTATGGCGATTTGGTCAAAGCCGGCAGCTTCCGTTTGGTTGGTGAAGACCGTTACTTCTCCAATCCTTTTGGTTCGAAGGCCGTTGGTTCTTACATTGGTTCCTCTGCGGGTATCGATTATGTCGGTGCAGCGATTCCTCAGGAAGGCGATGGGAAGTTCGAATTTGCTGTTGTGCCCATTCCTCAAGAAGGTTCAGTCAAATACATCAACTATTGGGGTGCCGGTTATGCAAATTTGGCAAGCAGTGAAGAGAAGCAACGTGGTGTGTACGAACTGATCAAGTACATTGTGAGCCCTGAAGTTGCTGCACAAGCGGCGATTGATTATGGCTCAATCCCGGTCTATCAATCGGCTCGTGAACTCCCTGTCTATCAGGCATACATCACGACCAATCCAGCGGTCAAAGCGTTGAATGAAGAGCTGCCCTATGTTGGGCATATCCCGACTGTGAAAGGTATGGGTACCGTACGCACAGAACTGGCTAAGATGGTTGAATCTGTTGCGCTTGGTGTTTCTGATGCCAAGACTGCGTACGACAACTTTGTCACGGTTGCGAACCAAGCTTTACAAGAATAAGGCTACCGCGATTACGAAAATCATTTTCTACACTTGATTATTTGAGGCTGGTTCTTCTTTGAAGAGCCAGCCAATGTTAAAAAGGAGACCTATATGCCGAAACTTCTTGTGTTCTTTATTGACGCACTCTGTGCAGGCGATCTCGCAGCCATGCGTGACCTGCCCAATTTTGGCCCCTATCTAGAAAAAGCGGCAATTGTGCAAGAACTAGAACCTGTCTGGCCTGCAGTCACTTATCCCTGTCATACGTCGATCTTGACTGGCTGTACAGTCGGCCGTCACGGAATTTATTCCAACGAGATCATTACTCGTGGTGCGAAAACAGGTGGCGCGTGGCACCAAATGAAAGATGATGTTAAGGTGCCAACCCTCTTAGATCATGCGCGTGAAGCAGGGCTCAGCACTTGTTCACTGTCATGGCCTGTATCGGGCGGAGCGGATTATGATTTCAACATGCCGATGATCGTGCCATACAATTACACCGGTTGGGAGCCGGAAGCTTGGCTTGAGGGAACAGCAAGCAAAGAACTTCTCGATAAGTATTGGTGGAAACATGGGCGTTATATCAAAGGGCCAGATCGGAGCCTGGATCTCTTTACGATGGCTTTGGCGCTCGATTTTCTTGAGGATTTTGAGCAGCCGGATGTCATGTTAGTGAAAATGTGCGATCTTGATTCTGCTCGCCACAGACATGGTGTTTATACCCAAGAGGTAAGCGATCAATTAAGAAAACATGATGAAGAGTTTGGTGCTTTGCTAGAAGCACTGAGACAGAAACCTGGCCAGAACCCGAATGAATCAGCTCTTGATGAAACGAACATTGTCATTGTGGGAGACCATGGACAGACAGACATCGAGGATGTTTTGTTACTGAATGTGCTTCTTCGCCAAAATGGTTTTCTTGAACTGGATGAGGAAGGGGAGGTTCTTCATTTTGATGCCTTCTGTCATTCTACTGGCCTCGGTGCCTACATTGAGGTGAATCCGCAGGCTAGTGAAGCCCGCCGATATGAGATCAGGACATTCTTGGAATCGCTCAAGGAAGATGAATCGATCCAACTTGCCTATGTGCTTGATGAAGCCGAGGCGAAAGAGACATTTGGCATCTATGGCCCCTTTGATTTCATTCTTGAGAGCGCATTGCCAATCTCCTTTGGCGACGATCCCAGAGGGGATGCGATCTGGGGAAGCAAAGTTCCCGGCGATAAGAAGTTAGGTGCTGCAACTCACGGCGGAAGTCCTACAAGAGCAGAAGTCACTACCTTCACGATTGCCGGCCCCTCAGCTCGGGAAGGGGCTGAGCTCGCCCGCGAATCGATGCTCCACGTAGCTCCGACACTCGCCGCTACCTTAGGTCTTTCCATGCCAGAGGCGGATGGTCATGTGCTTGAAGCCTTGCTCAAGTGAGGGTTGACCGATGCAAATACGACTTGAAAATCTAACGAAAAACTACGGCTCTGTGACTGCAGTGAATAAGCTTTCTGTCACGATCGCTGATGGACACTTGGTGTCCTTGTTGGGGCCTTCTGGTTGCGGGAAGACGACTGTGTTGAATATGTTGTCTGGGATTGTTCCGGTGAGTTCGGGGAAGATCTATTTCGATGAAGTTGATGTTACTTCGATCCCGCCGGAAAAGCGGAATGTTGGCCTAGTTTTTCAAAATTATTCACTTTACCCGCACATGACCGTTCTTGAAAATATTTGCTTCCCACTCGAAATCAAGAAGGTAGCGAAAAAGGAACGGATCGAACGAGCGAAGGCTTTGGCCGAACTCGTAAGAATCACCGAGCTGCTCGATCGTAGACCCTCAGAACTATCTGGCGGGCAGCAGCAGAGAGTTGCGATTGCGAGGGCTTTGGCCAAAGAACCCTCTATCCTACTGCTCGATGAGCCGCTGTCGAACCTCGATGCCAAACTTCGCGTCGAGATGCGTGAAGAGATCCTTCGGATTCAGCGGAAGTCGCAGGTGACTACGGTTTTTGTCACCCACGACCAGGAAGAGGCGTCATCCATTTCGGATCAGCTCGTCTTGATGAATCATGGGGAATTGCAGCAGCAGGGAACACCGCGGAACACCTACGATGATCCGGAAAACTATCTTGTGGTGGATTTTCTGGGCAATCCCCCGGTGAATAAGCTTCAAGGGCGTGTTGAAGCTGACATGTTTATCTCTTCTATGGGTGACTTGCGTTTGGCTCTTGACTCGTTAGGAGCGGGAACCTTGCGTCAGAAAATGGATTCTCATGCTTCGATCCCTGCCGTGCTTGCGATTCGTGCGGAATCGATCAGCGTGGAGTCGATTAGCGTGGAGCAAACGAATATTTCTGCGAAAGTGCTTTCACGCTATACCGTGGGGAGAGATGAGCTTTCCGTTTTGGAAATCGGTGGACAAGAGGTGAGAGCGTTTATTCCTGCGGACTATCCGTTGACGGATGGACAAGAGCTGAATGTCGGTCTCAAACGCCGAGGGGTTTTCCTCTTTGATCAGAGAACGGGAGAGCGTTTGCTATGAAACGGACGCTACGCACTTTCCTTGAACCGCTCGCCTATTTGACGCCATTTTTGATTGGATTATTGATCTTTACGGTTTACCCGTTCGTCAATGTCATCATCATTTCGTTTAAGGAAGATTATCAGTTCTTGACGGATGAGTTCACGAGTTTCGGATTCAAGGCCTATGAGAAAGTCTTTCAAGATCCCAATTTCATGAATGGCTTGATGAATACTGGACTTTATGTTCTTTGGGTTGTTCCTTTGGCGATTGCGATTTCGCTCTTTTTTGCAAGTCTCTTGAATCAAAAGATTCGTTTGCGGAAGTGGTTTCAAACGGCTTACTTCTTACCTATGGTTACTTCGGTGACCGCCATTGGCTTAGTTTGGAAATGGCTTTATAACTTTGACTATGGCTTGATCAACTTTCTCATAAAGAGTCTGGGTGGCGAGGCCATTAACTGGCTAAACAATCCGGCCTATAATTTCCCGGCTCTTGTGATCTACGGTATTTGGTCGATGTTGCCATTCACCATTATCTTGCTCCTGGCAGGTCTTCAGAATGTCAATCCGCAATACCAAGTTGCTGCACGGGTGGACGGAGCAGGAAGCTGGAAGATCTTTTACAGGGTGACTTTACCCTTACTGGCACCAACCATAGGTCTTACGATGATTGTCAATATAATTTCTGCATCGAAAGTGTTCAGTGAACTCTTCCCCCTCTTTAATGGGAAGCCCGGCGCTGCCTACAATCTCTATACCTTGGTCTATTATTTGTTTGACCAGTTTTACAACAAGTGGCAGTTGGATCGGGCTGCGGCATCTGCCGTCATTTTGTTCTTAATTGTTGGTTTTTTTACGGCGCTTCAATTGCTGATCCAGAAGAAATGGGTTCGGGTGTAGGTTATGAATCAAGGTAAGAAAATGCTCAGTTACTTTTTCCTCATTCTCGGTGCGGTCATCATGGTGTTTCCCTTTTTCTGGATGATCTTGTCTTCTTTGAAGACAGCAGCGGAGGTGAATACCTCGCCGCCGACTTTCTGGCCGAATAGTCCTACCTGGGAAAACTATCTCTACGCTTTCCAAGAAGCTCCTTTTGGTCGCTATTTTCTCAATTCAATCGTAGTAACCCTAGTTAGGGTCTGCTGAACGGTTGACAAAGCCCGGAATTCCGGCATAAACCTCGA
>CAZCLL010000103.1:0-9493 GCA_964499555.1 uncultured Fastidiosipila sp. | reverse complement strand
CGAGGTTTATGCCGGAATTCCGGGCTTTGTCAACCGTTCAGCAGACCCTATCTTAATACTGGGGAAGGTGAGTACCCTATCTGCAGCGGAAGAAACACAACAACCCGTCCGCGAACCCGACCTTTCCGTCATCCTTTTGGCCGACACATCGGGCAGTATGCGAGACAACGATCCGACCAATTTGAGAAACATCGCGCTGAGTGCTTTCATTGATATGTTAGGGGGCGATGATTACCTGAGCCTCATTACCTTCTCGAGTGAAAGTCAACGCATTTGGCCATTGACCCAATTAGGCGACAACCGAGAACCATTCAAAGAACAACTCGCCACAGCCCTTGAGCCGGCAGGCTTTTCGGATTATGTAGCCGGCCTCAGGCTCGCTAGAGAGGAACTTCTAGCCAGACCCGAAGGCACCAAACCCATCATCGTCATGCTTACCGATGGTGAGCCCTATCCCAGTAACGAATACGCCACGAATGAAGAAATTAGAACAACCTACCTGGCGCAGTTGGAGGGGGAAGTGGCGGCTTTGGCCGGAGCAGGAATCCCCGTCTACTCCGTGGGATTCAGCGAAGAAGTCGACCGCGCCGTCCTGGACCAAATGGCCGCGCAGACCAACGGGCAAGTGAGCCTTTTGTCGTCGCCCGCAGCCTTGGAAGTGGCGCTCTTCAACGACATCCGCCTCATCAAAAATCGCACCTTAGTCCTCGAAGAAACGCGCCAGCTGCGGATCACCGACGAGCCCCAAACCGTGCGCGTCGAGATGGACGAACACACCCGGCAGCTCAAATTGCTGCTCACGCATACGGGGGTAGCGGAGTATCGGATTGAGGTTTTGGCGCCCGCGGGAGCAGCTAATGGTACCTGGCGCGTGAGGATTTCCGGCGGCGGCGAAGTGCGCATTTACGCGGACAAAGACCTCCACACCAAGCCCTACATTCTGGCCCCCCTCAGCCAAAATCTCCAAATTGCCGACAGCGACCTCGAGGTCCAAGTCGAGCTCCGAAACGAACTCGGCCGCGTCGAAGTCAACCCCGACCTCTACCAAGTCAGGGCTTATCTGACTTTCCTCGCGCCGGCGGGGGAGGGTGGCGAAGGTGGTGCGGGCACGCCGAGCTCGACGCCAAGCGAGGGCCAAACCCCGAACACCCGCACCGAACTTCCGCTAAGTATCCAAGATGGTCTCTATCATAGCACCGTCCCCAGTCCGCTCGCCCTCGGCACTTACCAGCTCACCGTCGAGCTCGTTTCCGGTGCGCAGCTCATCGCGTCCACGGAGTCCACGTTCACCGTGAGCCTCCTGCCCGCGCTCGCCCTCGACCTCGCCACCGACACCATCTACAAGCTCGGCACGACCGACATCGTCACCGCCCAGCTCCTCCTCGACGGGGACGCACTCACCCCCAGCGCCGACCTCACCGTGAGTCGCTTCGTTTTGCAGCTGGTTCCTTTGGCCAAAGCCGCCGCCCCCAACCCCTCCCCCGACGAGGGTACGCCGATTGATTTTGCTTTTGTGAATGATGGAAGCGGGGCGGATGCCGCAGCCGGCGACCATTTGTGGACCACATCCGTTGTCTGGAATCAGATTGGCCCTTTCCGTGCCCAAGGCCTTCTCGAGGGCACGTATCACGGCCAGCATTTTTCAAATACCGTGGACTTGGGCGAACTTCAAGTCGCCGGCAGCGGCAAGCTCGCCATAACGGCCGACCCCGGCATTTGGATTGTCGGCCGTGAAAACACGATCCTTGTCACCTTGTCAAACGAATCGGATTTCCGCCAAGACATTACCCTTTCTTTGGCGGACGCCGCCGGCAACGCGCCAGTCCAAATCCAAGGCGGCGTCTACATTTTGGATCCCGGCGAAACGCTCGAAACCAATGTCCGCTTCTCTGAACTTCCTTCAAACATCGGCGCTTCATCCAACCTAACCATCCAGGTCTCGGCACTCGACCACGACCTCTTCATAACCGACCCAACGCTCCAAATTCCCTTAACCGTCACCACCTCATCGGAGCTTGCCAAAGCCGATTTCCAAGCCTGGCTTAATCGTTGGGGACCCATCTTGTTATTGGTGGCCGCGGCTGTTCTGCTATTTGTTTTGGGCGGCCTTTTGCTCTATGCCAAACGCGTCAAAATCCGTTATTGGCTCCGTGGCGAACTCCATCTCCATTGGTCTGCCAAAGCCCTCTTCGCCGGCCGCCCCCTGAAGCTCGCCATGGGCAATCCCTTAGGCTTGCCTGGTGTAGGTGGTTCAGGTGTTGGTGGTAGTGCAGGCTATGGCGGCGTTGCCGGGGCGGCCGGGGCGGCCAGAGCGGCAGGCTCCACTTCGCGCCAACGCGCTCGCCGACTGGCACCCTCTCATCTCATTGACGAAGCCGATACCGTCATCATCAACTTGCGAAAGTTGAGGAAGGGGGCTTTGGCCATAGGGCTAGGCAATGTGGAAGACAAAACCGACCTCGTGATTCCCGAATCCAGCTCACACTTCATCTTGTACATCGAACTCGTCGAAATTCCGGTCCGCAAACCGGTACTGGCCGGCTGGGCCTCGCTGCAAAAGAAAGACCGCCCACTCGCCGACGTAATCGTGCGCGCCGAAGCGCCGGGCTTCCTCGAAGTCGACGGACGCATCAAAGGCCAACAAATCATCAGCTCCGGCAACACCTGGCAAGCCGGCGACGTGGTCTTCACCTACCTAGAAACGGCGCCGCCTGGGAACGGGCGGTCTGTGGTCGGGCGATCTGTGGTCGGGGAGCCAGCGTACGGCGACGATGCGAAAGCCGAAAAGAAACGCCGCGCCGACGAGGCCAAGAGCGCTGACAAGCCTGACAAGACAAGCCGCGGCACCAAGGCCGACCAATCTGACAAAAAAGGCCTATCTAGCCGCGGCGATAAGAAGGACAAAAGCGGCAACGGTGGCAGTTCGGGCTCTGGCGGCTCTGTTGGCCATGGCAATTCTTCCGATTCCGGCAAAGACGTCTTGGAGGGCAGGATGTGAAAACCTCGGGTGGCCGCTAGCCCTGATGGTTCAGCAGCTGAGGCTTCCCAAAGCATCAGCACTGTAAGCATCGGCACAGCCCAACTTGCCAACAATCTGTGGACCCGCTTTAGGGGTCTGCAATTTTACCCTGCGTTGGGTAGGGAAGAGGGGCTGCTTTTGGTGCCGTGTGGCAGCATTCATATGTTTTTTATGCGTTTTCCGATTGATGCGATTTATTTGGATCGGGAGAACCGGGTTCTGGCAATTCAGGCTGAACTAAAGCCTTGGCGCATTGGTGCCCCCGTCAAGCGGGCACACAAAGTCTTGGAAATTTCTGCTGGCCGTGCCCGCGAAGTGAATCTCGCCGTAGGCGATGTGCTGCTGTTTGAGGAAATATAGTTTCCGCTTCACGATTTCTGGGTGTTTTGATTTTTGTTGTGTGGGTTTCCTGTTATGGGTTTTCTGGATAAGGTTTCCTGTTTGGGTTCTTGTTTGGGAGGAGATCCTTTAGTTTCCTGTGATTTCTATCGGCGAAGCTAGGCGAGGTCATTAGGTAAGTAGTTAAGGTGGTCAGGAATTGTCGATATCCATGCACAATATATTATTCTTCTTGTTCATAGGCTGCTAGAGTGCCTATTTTGGCTTCAAATGGCGTTTTGGGTCTTCGTTTGGGGACTTGACGAGGGGGTTGGTGAGGGACTTTTTCTGAAAACCGAGTTTCATGTAACATGGTAAGTATGGACAACGACAGATCCTGACCAACATAGCTTATTACCTGAACCGCTTACCTCCTCAAATCGTACCCTTGCCACCCTAGCAGCCTCGAATCACTCTGAACCGGCGGATATTGAGTGGAATGACCGCCAATGCAAGTGTTCCTTCCGCTACTCAGAAAATAAAACGACAAGAGTAACTACCGCCCCTACCAAAAATTGACAAGAGTGACTACCACTCTCGACAAATTTGCTATTAGCAGTGAACTACCTGCTACGCAGGCAGTAGGATACGGTAGAAAATCCATCATCCGTTCATTGTTCAGGTCGATATCCACAGCGGTTCGCTAGTTCGTTGTTGAAGTGATGCTGTGGACTGGTAATCCTTGCGTAGATTTGAGGTTTTGGCGGAAGGGACTCTTGCGTTCGGTGCGTGTTCGGGACGATATCCCATATTGCTAGCGATTATTCTGCCGCGAGGTGGGTATGGTTAATGGATAACTAGTTAAGGTGGTCAGGATCTGCAAGAATCCAAGATAATTGGCTGTGGGAGCTGCGAGAAGAGGCAATAAACTGGCATTGTCGTCCCGATCGGACAGGTTTTGGGGTGTTTTCTGAAAAAAATATCAACAGATAATATGTTAAATTTGGATTGCTGCAGATCCTGACCAGGGTAGCTTATTACTTATCTTTCCGCAACCATAGATACCCCAATAAACATGAACTATTCAGCGCAACCAATCCAACCACAACCACCACCCCCCCCAAAAAACTCACTTCATAAATAAGTCGTAAATATTCCTTTCATTAGTTATACATTTCCTCAATTCCCCTCGAAAGCAAGTCAATATCAGCACAGCCAGACAGAGATCTTGTTAAGCTCCCAGTAGAGAGAATAGTTGTTGTAGAGCTTTGCGGGCAAGACCGCAACATCGTTTATTTTGCGGCGCTTGAGGCCTATGGTAACGACTACGGCCCCATCAGTTGAGGCCTATGGTAACAACCACGGCCCCACCAGTTGAGGCCTATGGTAACAACCACGGACCCACCACTTGAGGCCTATCGGTAAAGACTATGGCCCCAACCACATAGCTTGTTTTTCGATTGATTTCATCCTGGTAAGAGGTGGATTTCCCCCTTGAAAGGAGTGTCACAAAATGCATTTTCTCAAAACCCAAACCCACAAGAAAGCCCCAATAAAAACCCTGAAGAAAACCTTCAGCATCCTCATCATCTTTGCCTTCATCCTCGCCCTGGCCTTACCGCTCGTGGCGGCTACGTCCATTGCCATTTATCGGGGCAATACCAATAGCAAAAAAATGGCACTCACCTTTGACTTTGGAGCCGATGGGGCGGGACTCAGTTCGATACTGGGGACTTTGGCCAGCTACAACGCCAAGAGCACTTTCTTCATCACCGGCCAAGCCGCCGCTAACGCCCCGAACGCCGCCCGGCAAGTCCTCGCCGGCGGCCATGAGTTGGGGAACCACTCCTACTGGCACCCGGACTTCACCAAAATCAGCGCAGCCACCATGCGAAACGAGCTGAGTCGAACCAAACAACTTGTGGAAAGCCAAACCGGCCAAACCATGAAACCCTATTTCCGTCCTCCATATGGCGCATCTAGCCAATATGTACGCCAAATAGCCGGTGAAATGGGCTACACCCACACCGTTTTCTGGGATATCGACCCGCGCGACTGGGCCGGCACCTCAACCAACGAGCTAATCAATCATGTTGTGAGTCGTGCCCACAACGGCGGCATCGTCGTCCTCCACGTCAGCGCCTCAACGAATATCACGCGCGCATTGCCCGGCATGATCCAAGGCCTCAAAAACAAAGGCTACGAGCTAGTCACAATATCCAACATCATGGGTAACACCTCACCCTCCACGCCCGCTCCGAACCCCAACCCCACACCCCAGCCCGTCCCCTCCGGTGGCACACGCTACACGGTTCGGGCCGGTGACACCCTGAGCCGCATCGCCGGCGCCTATGGCGTCTCCGTCAGCGCGATCGCCCAGGCCAATAACATCGCAAACATCAACTTAATCTACGTTGGCCAAAGCCTCCTCATCCCCGGTTCTTCCTCTACACCACCTCCAACACCCACCCCAACGCCGCAACCAACGCCGCAACCGACACCAAATCCAAACCCTAACCCAACACCCCAACCAACGCCTGACCCGACACCAGCACCATCCACTGGAACGCGCTATACGGTTCGAGCAGGCGACACCCTGAACCGAATCTCAGCAACCTATGGTGTCTCCGTCAGCGCAATTGCCCAGGCCAATCGAATCGCCAACATCAATCTCATCTATGTTGGCCAAGTCCTAACGATCCCAGGCACATCCAGCACGCCGGCCCCGACACCTCAACCTACACCAAATCCGACACCTCAACCGACACCAAATCCAACACCCCAACCAACACCAAATCCAACCCCTAACCCCACGCCAGATCCGACACCGGCACCGTCGACAGGTACACGCTACACCGTTGTGGTCGGCGACACGCTTTCGAGGATTTCCGCAAGGTATGGGGTAACAATATCTGCAATTGCCAGCGCCAACCGGATTGCCAACATCAACCTCATTTACGTAGGGCAAGTCTTGGTCATCCCATAAACGAAGTCTTGGTCATCCCATAAACGAAGTGCTGGCTCATCCCGTAAACGAAGTGCTAGCTCATCCCGTAAACGAAGTGCTGGCTCATCCCGTAAACGGAGCGCTGGTTCATCCTCCAGCCACACACCGACCATCCCTTATACAGTAGGCGATCCCCGATATCGCCATAACCAATACATCCACCCAACTCTGCAGTTGTTGCCAACCCTCGGCACCAACTGCATTTTTCTTCCCAAGCAAGCGAAGCATTGCGGTAGAATAGGGAACAGCAGAAAGCGGTTTGCATACGCCAAACAAGAACGCCAAACACAAGCCACCACCCCGCCGCAAGCCACAACCAACACACAAGCCACAACCAACACACAAGCCACAACCAACACACAAGCCCAACCACCAAACCAAACCAAACACCAAAACCACCACCCCAAAGGAGGCACCGCTCCCCAATGAAAAAAGTAATCATGATCGGAATCGCCGGCGGATCCGCCTCAGGCAAATCCTCCATCAGCAAACGGCTCAAAGGCTACTTTGACTCCGACAAATCCTTCCAAATCATCAAGATGGACGACTACTACAAAGACCAACCCGAACTCACCCTCGAAGAACGCCACAAAACCAACTATGATCACCCTTTGGCCTTCGACGAAGACCTCCTCTTAGAGCAGATCAAACTCCTCAAACAGCGCGTTTCCATCGACAAACCCGTCTACGACTTCGTCCTCTACGCAAGAACCCACACCGAAAAAGTCACCCCCGCCGACGTCATCGTCCTCGAGGGCCTCTTCATTCTCGACAGCGAAAAAATCCGCGAACAACTCGACATCAAAATCTTCGTCGACACCCCCGCCGACGTCCGCTTCATCCGCCGCCTCGTTAGAGACGTCAAAAAGCGCGGCCGCACCCTCGACTCCGTCGTCAACCAGTACCTCGAAACCGTCCGTCCCATGCACGAACTCTTCGTCGAGCCCTCCAAGCGCTACGCCGACATCATCATCCCCGAAGGCGGCCACAACCTCGTCGCCATCGACCTCCTCACTACCAAAATCCGCAGCATCCTCGCCGCCAACGAAGCCTTTGACGACCACATCTAACTCACCCCGCACCCATAACACGAACACCAAACCACACCACACAAAAGGAGCCACCCATGAACACAATCGCCAGTTTCCAGATCAATCACGACACCCTCGAAAAAGGCATGTACATCTCACGCATCGACGGCGACATCGTCACTTACGACCTTCGCATGAAGAAACCCAACCAGGGCGACTACCTCGAAAACGCCGCCATCCACACCTTCGAGCACCTCTTCGCCACCTTCGCCCGCAACAGCCACTGGAGCGCCAACGTCATCTATATAGGGCCCATGGGCTGCCGCACCGGCTTCTACCTCCTCCTCCGCGACCGCCTCACCCACGAAGACGCCCTCTCTCTGACCAAAGCCGCCCTCAACTACATCCGCACCTACGAGGGAGAAATCCCCGGCACCAAGCCCGCCGAATGTGGCAACTACCAAGACCACGATCTTCCCGGGGCCAAAGCCGCTGCCACCGACTTCCAATCCGTCCTCGCCACTTGGTCCCCCTCCCAAATGACCTACGCAGACTAACCAGTCCGCGTAGGGTAAAAGCTATGCGAAGTATAGTATAATGATAGAAAAACAATGGCGAGGGAGCAGACCTATGGCAACAAGAGGGAAAAGCATTAACCTATTCCTTATGGATGGTGAACCCAATGGACGTATCAAATGTACACTCGCCAATTGGACGGGAGTCGCCTACAGAATCCCGCGCACCGAGTTAGACAAATGCAAAGGTCGTAACGATCTCTCACAAAGTGGCGTTTACTTCCTGTTTGGCGTTTCAGACCAAACAGGCGAGAATGTTGCTTATATTGGTCAAGCAGGTGTCCGAAAAAATGGCGAAGGGATACTCTACCGCCTTCAAGAACATAAAAGAAACCCAGACAAGGACTATTGGACAGAAGCGGTTGTTTTTACAACATCCAACAATTCTTTCGGCCCAACAGAAATCAGCTACCTTGAAAATCGTTTCACAAACATGGCACTTGGTTCAAAACGTTACTCAGTTAAAAATGGTAACGAACCCAATCTTGGCAGCATCACTGAAGAGAAGGAAAGTGAACTGGAAGAGTTCATCGATTACTCAAAAATTGTTATGGGAACACTTGGTCATAAGATCTTTGAACCATTAACCCAACAGGCACCTGCCGATCTCGCACTGGAAGAAGCTGTGCAGGAAGTTAAAGAGACTTTTTACATAAAAAGTCGTGGTGCGAATGCAAAAGCCAAGTTAACCAGTGAAGGTATTGTCGTTTTGGCAAACAGCATGATACGTAAAGACACAACACCGAGTTGCCCGGACCTAGCTAAGAAAATCCGGGAAGACAATAAAGCTTATATAGACAAAGACAGTTTTTTGCACAAAGACTTATTGTTTAAAACACCATCTGGCGCAGCTTCATTTGTCATTGGAGCATCTGCGAATGGCTATGCCGAGTGGAAAACGGAAACTGGCATGACTCTCCGAGACTTCGAGATAAAGGATTCAAAATAGCCTTTTACAAGATTTCCCTCCGCACTCGGCTTCCTACGTAACAGGCAGCTTACTATCAACGGCTAGTTGGCTGGGAGTGCGGTAGTCACTGTCGTGATTTTATTATTGGCGGTAGTTATTCTCGTAGTTGATTTTATGAGTAGCGGACGGATCTCTTGTATCGGCTGTAGGTTCGACTCGATATCCGCCGATTCATAGTTTTTCGAGGCCTCTAGTGCGTAATAGATAAGAAAATGCTCTTCGGCCATCAGGTATCGAATGAAGTTTCATACACCACTTCACGCATCGTGTTGATTTTGATTAAATCCGGGATCAGGACACCCAAACAGCAATGTCCACCTCTGACATCGTGTTGATTTTCGATTAAATCCGGGATCAGGACACCCAAACAGTAATGTCCATCCCGAACATCGTGTTGATTTTCGATTAAATCCGGGACGAAGACTCCCAAACAGTAATATCTACCCAGAATATCTTGTTGATTTTCGATTAAATCTGGAATCTAGGTACCCAAACAGTAATATCTACCTCGAGTATCTTGTTGATTTTCGATTAAATGGTTCGAGTGTCTTTAGTACGATTTTTGCGGCAATT
>CAZCLL010000102.1:0-9538 GCA_964499555.1 uncultured Fastidiosipila sp. | reverse complement strand
ACTTCAAAATTACCCTGACTGAGTTGTTTAGGAGGTGTTTTATGGGAAATTCACTGATAAGTAACATATTAAATTCGGATATCGCTGAGTTTTGTCCAGTTACCTAGTTATGTGTTAGCAGAGATGAAGGAAATCTTGGATTTGGGTTCATGTGCGGGGGGATATCCCCCAGATTTGAGTGGTTATTAGCCAGCAAGGTGTGCAAAATAGTATATAACAAGATAAAGTGGTCAAAAAACGTCGTTGTACATACTTATCATATTACATAATACTTGTTTTCTAGGAGACAACCCCCAAGGAGGTCAGATTGGCCTTTAAATGAGCTGTTTAGGGGTCGATTACTTGAAATCTTTCTAACGGATAATATGATCTCCATGGATAACGACAAATCCTGACCAGGGTAAGATGTTGGCTATTGCGTAGTCGAGCCAGATCTTGCTCAATATCTGTTGCCTGAAGACATTACTATGGTTAGCGATGCTAGCCGTGGGCTGATTCCGGATTTAATCAAAAAATAACATGATAATTTAAGATGAGTATGTGAATTGCTTATGAACAAACTAACCTTCAGAACAGAATGGCCGGCGAGAACAATACGTGGCAGTTAGCGTTCCGCCAAAATAGCGCACTGGCCCATGAGATAAAAGCAGCGGCGAGAACAATACGTAGCAGTTAGCGTTCCGCCAAAATAGCGCACTGGCTCATGGGATGAAAGTAGCGGCGAGAACAATACGTGGCAGTTAGCGTTCCGACAAAGAAGTGAACTGGCCTGGAGAGTGAAAGTTTGCTGCAGGTGGGGCAAAGTGGTGGTTCAGGAGAAATAAAATGATTGGAAACGGATTGATTTTTTATGGGGTTAACACGGAATTAATACTGATAATTTATGCTTGATTGGTGTAAGTATTTCTTCGTTACAAGTTGAGCGAAATTTAGCGGTATGATAGGAAAGACGTTTAGTTTTTTGAATGCTAAATGCTCAGACAATAGACAGAGGAGATATGTTTATCATATGCAGCAGAAGAAGCTTATGGAGCTTTTTGGAGCAGAATTGGCTCATGGAGTAGGGACACCCGGATTAGCGGAAAGCTTGACTTACTTTACGAAACGTCATCCAGATTTGGCGATGAAACTTGTTGAAATGCCTTCGTTGCAGGAGGCGCAAGAATATGAAATGCCTTCGTTGGAGGAGGCACAAGACTTTGAAATGCCTTCTTTGGAGGAGGCGCACAATACACAAATCAGTGAGAGTGGTGACCAAAACCACCGCAAACCCCATATGAAGAATGTGGGGTTGGTGGTGGAAGGGAATCGGCGGATTGCGGAGGCTTCGAGAGAGATCCTGAAGGAGGGGAAGGTGCCCTTCTTTATTGGGGGAGACCATAGTTCGGCGATTGGGACGGTGGCGGCTTCGGCAGAGGCTTTTCCGGGAGAGGGCTTGATTTGGATTGATGCGCATGCGGATATTCATTTGCCGGAGACGAGTGTTTCGGGAAATATTCATGGGATGCCGGTGGCGGTGGCTTTGGGGAGAGGCGATGAGCGCTTGACGGCGATTGCGAATGGGCATTTTATTGACCCGAAGCATCTTGTGTTTTTGGGGCTTCGGGATGTTGAGCCTGCGGAGCAGGAGCACATTGAGGCTTGGGGAATTAAATATTATACCTATGAAGAGATGCAGCGAAGGGGGCTGGAGGCGGTTTTGGCCGAGACGTGCGCATACCTTCAAGGGGTGAATGGGGTGCACATCAGCGTGGACATGGATGGGATGGACCCGGAGCTGATGCCGGCGGTGTCGGTGCCGGTGGAGGCGGGTTTTTCGCCGGAGGAGGAGTGGCTGATGCTGGATTTCCTGGCGAGCCGGCTCCGGGTGAATGCGTTGGATATCGTGGAGTTTAATTATTTGCTGGACAAAAATCAGGTCAGTGAGCGCTGGCTTTATGATATTATCGTGAAGATTTTAGCAATAGATGCAGACAAAGAATGCTGTGAGGTGGAATGATGATTATTTATGGAATTATGGATTGCGAAGATTGCCGTGAGGCGTTGGCTGCGCTGGATGCGAAGGGCGTCTCGTATGAGTTTCGGGCCTTGGGCGAGAAGGTGCAATGGCTGAAGGATTTTCTGAAGCTGAGGGATCATTCGGCGCTTTATGATGAGGTGAGGGCGGGCGATTATATCGGGATTCCGACCTTTCTCTTGGCGGATGGGCGAGTGACGCTGGATTTGGCGGAGGCGCTAGCGGAGGGCTGAAGTGGCTGAAGGCTGAAGTAGCTGAGGGCTGAAGTAGCTGAAGGCGGCTTTGGCCGGCAAATGGATTTGGCCGGCAAATGGATAGCAGAACACAAACTTAAGGGGGACGTATGGAGAAGGCGGTACGGCTAGAGATACGTGGTTTGCGTAAGGTGATACAGAAGCGAGAGATCGTGAAGGATTTGAGCCTTGACCTGTATGCGGGTGAGGTGTTTGGGTTGATTGGGCCGAATGGGGCAGGGAAGACGACGACCATTAAGATGTTGGTTGGCCTGAGCGAGAAGACGGCGGGCGAGATTCGCTACGAGGGCTTGAATGCGGATGAGCATTTCGAGGAGATCAGGCAGCATGTGGGCTGCATTGTGGAGAATCCGGATCTCTATGAGTATTTGAGTGGCTGGGATCAGCTGAAGCTTTATGCGTCCTTTTATAAGGATGTAGATGAGGCGAGGATTCGCGAGGTGGTGACGCTGGTGAAGATGGACCAGGCGATCCACAAGAAGACCAAAAACTATTCTTTAGGGATGAAGCAGCGGGTGGCTCTAGCTCTAGCGCTCTTGAGTAAGCCGGATCTTTTGATTTTGGATGAGCCGACGAATGGTTTGGATCCGCAGGGGATTAGGGAGCTGCGTTTGCTGCTACGGGATTTGGCGGAGACGCATGGGGTGACGGTGCTGGTGTCGAGCCATATTTTGGGCGAGATGGAGGCACTTTGTGACCGCGTGGGCCTGATCCACAAGGGGGAGCTCCTGAAAGTGGGGCGCGTGAGTGAGATTGTTTCGCAGATGGGGAATCAGGATCTCTTGATTCTGACCCAGGATCCGGAGGGGCTTTTCCGCTATTTTTCGGAACGCGGTGTGGGGGTGTCCAGACGGCAGGATTATGTGCGCATTGCTTGCGACCGGGAAAATATTAATCCGCTTTTGCAGGAGTTGATGGCGGCGGGCTTCAAGATTTACGGCATTGAACCGGACCACGCGTCACTGGAGGAGCGTTTCGTTGAAATTATTGGCGAGAAAGGCGGGGAGATTCAATGAGTCGTTTGGGAACTATGTTTCAGATTGAAAGTGCGAAGATTTGGAAGCGCCGCATGTCGCTGGTTTTTGTTGTGATCATTGCTTTGATGGCGGTGTTCGTGAATGGCGCGAGTTGGTATGTCGTGAAGGTGATGTTGCCGGATCTCGAGCGGCGCATGGCGGAGATGGATCCCGACGGTGGCGTCAATATCGAGTTCGAGGTACCCGGAGGGGCGGGGCCGGCGGATCTCACCTATGGCCAGAAGCGGGCTGAGTTGGTGGAGCAGGTGGCTTTGGCCAAAGCCGCCTTGGACCGTAACGACCCCTCGGCGAGTGATGCTTCGTACCAGAATTTGCGCGCTTCGTTGGATGTGATCAACTATAAGTTGGACCGGGGGCTTGTGGCTGCGGATGAACCGGTGGTCTCGGACCAGGCTTCGGCGGAGTCGAGTGCCTGGCAGCAGATGGCGTCGGGGAGCACGTCGGCGGGGGCGATGGTGCTGACGTTTGCGCTCGTGTTTATGGCGATTGTGTTGGCGGGCGAGTTTGAGAAGGGGACGATGAAGTCGCTGATTATCCGGCCGGTAAGTCGGACGACGATTTTATTTGCGAAGTATTTTGCGGTGTTTGTGTTTGCGCTGGTGGCGCAGGTGGTGAATTACCTGGTGAACCTCGTCGTGGGCGGGCTGCTGTTTGGGTTCGGTGACCCGACGGCGCCAGTGATTGTTGGCTTGATGGGTGGGGTATTGAACTTGCCTGCGTGGGCCTTTAGTATCCTCTTCTATTTGCTGGAGTGGGTGGCGATGCTGTTCCCGCTGGCGATTACGACCTTTATTGCGGTGGCGACACGGGCGAATGCGGGCTCGATTGCGATCTCGCTGGTGATCTTGTACTTGATTAATCCGCTGGCTTCGCAACTTGGCGGCTATTTGCCCGCACTTCGATTCACGCCTTTTGTTAACATGTCTTTCGTACAATATTTTACGCAAGGAATTACGATTAATCACACAAACCTTGGTTTCACGGCACTTGTTTGGCTGGGCTACACGGTTCTCTGCCTCGTAGGTGCGCTGCTTGTGTTTAGGAAAAGGGATGTGTAAGGGGGCTTGGTTTTGTGGCGAGGTAGAGGTCGCTCGCTTGTTGTAGCGGTCGCTCGTCGTTGAGCTCGCTCGTCGCTAGTTACTTGGATTGCCCCCTATCGGAAGCCCCCCTAGAGGAAGGAAAAAGGAATGCTAGAAATTTCCCACGTAAGCAAGAAGTATGACAAGGTCATGGCCAATAAAGACGTCACGTTCACCGTGCCCGATCAGGCGATTGCCCTCTTGGTCGGGCCGAACGGGGCTGGAAAATCCACGATTATCAAGTGCATCATGGGCCTTCTGCGCTACGAGGGCGAAATCAAGATTGATGGCATCCTCAACAAATCCCAGGAGGGCCGCGGTCGCATTGGTTACGTGCCAGAGATTCCGAATCTCTATCCTTTGCTGACCGTTGCTGAGCACTTGGAGTTCGTCGCACGGGTGTACAAGCTGAAAAATTGGGAGCCCTACGCCCAGGAACTGCTCGATCGATTCGAGATGAGCGACAAACGTGATAAGTTGGGTTCTGAGCTCTCGAAGGGTATGCAGCAGAAGGTCAGTATCATGACCGCGATGCTTCCGAGGCCGCGTTTTATCCTCTTCGACGAGCCCATGGTCGGCCTCGATCCCCATGCCATCAAGCAGCTGAAGCTCACCTTTGAGGAGCTCAAAGCCGCCGGAACCTCCCTCCTCATCTCCACCCATATTCTCGACACGGTCGATGAGCTTTGGGATCAGGTCTGCATCATGATGGATGGCCGCATCGTCGCCATTGCTCAGCACGAGCAGCTGAGTGCGCACGGGGAGACCCTCGAGGACTTGTTCTTCCGCGTCACCGAGCCTTATGGCGAGGCCAAAGCCGCCGTTCAACTCCATTCCACACCCGCTGATGATGAGGGTGTTGGTGGTGCTGGTGCTGCGGATTCTGCAGATTCTGCGGGTGCTTCCCCAGGGGCGGAGGGCGAGGCATGAGTGCAATTCTTTACCTATATAAATGTCGCATCGTCAATTGGGTGAAGCAGTCGCTGCATAAGCCGGCGCGTCTCATCTTGATTCTTTTGATTGTGTCGTCGGCGGTGGGGATGTTGTTGATTCCCTTTCCTGACAGCCCTGTTCCCGAAGGCGAGATAGATTTTTCGCTCTTTCGCTTGGACCGGATTGGGGCGATAGGCTTCTGGGTGCTGGCGATTATTATTGTGTTTTCGGCGGTATTTAGTGGAGCGAAGAACGGAGCCATCATGTTTACTTTGGCGGATGTTCACTTCATTTTCCCCGGACCTTTCAGGCCGCAGAATGTGCTCCTCTATGGGATGCTCAACATGTTGGCTACAGTGCTCTTCAGTTTGATCTTCCTGATTTACCAATGGCCGAATTTGCGCAGTACGGGAATCTCGAGAGGCCAGTTTGTCTTGGCGCTTTTCCTCTTTGTCTTTGGTGTGCTGGCCACTCAGCTGATCCAGCAAATGGTGTATCTATTTACTTCGGAGCATCCTCGGATTAGGCCAGTGATTCGCTATGGGATTTTGACCTTGGTGGTTCTGATCTTGGCTGCCTCGGCTTACTGGATTTTCGTTGGCGATGGGAGCTTCGTTAAGTTTACGGATCTGCTCCTGAATAAAGGCTTACTCTACGGGGTGCCATATATTGGTTGGCTGGTGCAGTTGTGGTTGGGGGCTTTGACGGGCTTTTCTTGGCATACGCTCTTTTCGTTTTTGCTGCTGGTTTTGGCCGTTGGGCTGGGCATGTTTTACAGCTATCGGATTGAGCCAGATTTCTATGAGGATGCCATCAATGCCACGATTAAAAGAACCGAAGTGGAGGCTAGGCAGAAGGCGGGACGCACAAATGTCTATGTCGAGCGAAAACCCAAGGTTCGCAAAACGGGTCTTGGCGGGGGCTTTGGCGAGAATGCGATTTTCTTTTTGCATTTGAAGGAGCAGAGAAGAACCCGAGCCTTTTTCATTAGTTTCCCGATGATTTTGTTTACCTTTTTCGGGGGCTTGACGGCTTTTATTGCGTATGACGAGAAGAATGGCAATTTGGCTTCGTATCTCTTTATTGGGATTGTGGGCTTTACGATGTTTTTCTTTGCCTTGGATAATCCTTTACTGACGGATCTACAGCATCCTTTGTATTACTACATGCCAGGGAAGCATATTAAGAAGGTGCTTTGGTCGTCGTTGACGCCGGTGTTGTCGATGGCAGTGGATTTGTTTCCAGCATTTGTGATCTTGGCGATTTTGGCACCGGCGCCCTTTTACATGATTTTGTTGACGTATTTGGCGACAGTAAGTATTTATTTGATTTACTTGAGTGGGCAGATGATTACGTACATGATTATGGGTTCGATTCAGGGGACCTTTCCGACGATGATTGCCTTGACTTTGACCTTCCTTTTGCTGATTCCCACGGTAGCTGGTTTGCTTGTTGGTGGGGTTGCCGGCGAGATGTTTGGTGTTCTTTGGTACTCACTGGCAATGCTTTTGGTAGTCTGCGTGAACGTAGGAATCTTCTTGCTGGCGGCTTTGGCCGGGAAAAAGCAGCTGGAACGAGGACTTAATGAATAAGGTGTGAAAAGACCGACACAGTTTTCACCAGAAGTTAATTAATTTGTCACATTGAAGGGGATTTTGTGCTGAAATTTCCGGGATTTGTTGTTATAATGAATACAGCTAGTGGCCCAAACCGCTAATGTTAGGAGAAATGCACAATGATTCCTGAAGTCTTAGAAGATATGTTTTTTCAAGACCGCAATGATTTGATCATCCCCGCAGAAGATGTAGCTGTACTCAGAACCGAGAACCATTTGTATCACGCGATGCTGGTGCTCAGCAATAACTATGTGACGATTCCGGTTCTTGACGACAATGACCACGTCGCCGGGAAGATGACAATGTCCGCAATCGTGCGGGCGACCACCACCATGACAGGCTATGATATGGATTTGCTTGCGAATCTGAAGGTCAAGGATGTTATGGAGCCCTGCGCCGAACCGATCCGGGAGGACGCAGAGCTGGAGGACATTCTCCGGGCTCTGCAGGATGCGAATTACCTCTGTACTGTTGATGAGAATGGCTGTTTCACCGGCATGATTACCCGTAAGGAGGTCATGGGGCGTGTGAGCCGCGTGTTCCATGGCTTGCACCGCGAATTCGAACTGGTTCCGAAAGCCCGGAAGCGCCGCGAAGCGGAGTACGCCGAGTACCAAGAGTACGAGGAAAAAGAAAAGGTGCCTTCGTACCGGAAGGCGATTTTGTAAGAAGTTAATGATTGGAGAGGCCGCCCGGTTGGGCGGCCTTTTTGCTGGGGGTGGGGTTCTTTGAGAAATTTCCTGTGTTTCGATCATCGTTTCATTTTGTAGTCTGTTCCCATAAGATTATTAAGATCATTTCAACTTATAATTCTCTGTTATGATTTGAATTTATTATTAGTATTGACATACTAAAAAGTGAGTGATGTAATACTATTAACTATTTATGGAAGGTTATTTCAAGATGGATAAGAACGTAATAACTAATAAAACCATCTTGAATATGATCAACGTTATAAAAAGTTATGGATTTACAGATCCATCAAGCATGATTGATATACTCTATCGAGTTGTCATGACAAAGCAATCACTCGCTGGAAGAGAAGATGATGAGGACATTATCTACAAAACGATGCAGGAGATATCTGTATCCCAGTCTCGCTTTCCAGGAGATGCGGATCTGTTCTTTATGATTTATAAAGTGCTCTCGCCAATTGACAGACGAAGCATTCTTTCTTTCATATGCATAGCCAATGATAGCAAAGAGCTTTATGTTCCTGAAGTATTGGTCAATATGTTCTCCGATTATTTTGTTTCAGGTGTGAGGAATGTCCTCATCACAGAAGGCGAGCAATATGGTGCACTTCTTCTTGATTTGATTGACTCTTATCCTCAAATTGATTTTACTCTGACAACTAGGCAAACACAAAATGCTGAGTTGCTTACTTACGCATATGGTCATCACAAAAATGTGAAAATTATTTCTGTGGATATATATTGTTATGGCTTTACGAGTTCAAAGTATGATTTGATCTTTTGTATTCCAGTTTTCGGTGGACGCATGCTGATGGATGGAGAGGATTTCATCAGTAGAGAACCTGATTTGATTGCAGTTCAAAATCTTCTGTATCATATCAGCCTTGATGGAAACCTGGTGATGGTCTTACCTGCTAGAATTACTTTTGGTAGTGGCAGCGCTGCCTTATTACGAGAGTACATCGGAGGCAATTATAGAATTAAAGAAATCAATGCCTTACCAGCAGGTCTATTTACTCCATACACATCCATCCGCACTTCTTTATTTGTGTTCTCAACTGGACGAACCGAAGACGTGATTCTACGGCAGTACGAATCTGAAAAACCATTTCAAGTTACATCACATGATGCAAAACTATTAGTGAAAAATGAACTTCTTCTATTTAGTGATGAATTTGCAGAGCTGAATAATTGGAACATTGATTTAGCTTTTTATCAAGAAGATGAGGATATCAGGGCGTTTACATCATCTCCAGTTAAGAAGCTACGCTTATTGGATGCTGCAACTGTTTTCCGAGGTAAAGCAGTGAAAGGAAAATCAGAACGGGGGAATATCGCAGTAATCAATATCTCAAATATTACCGACATTGGTATCGACTACAAGAATCTTGATTTGGTTGAGGAAGATACTCGCAAGGTATTTCGTTATGTGCTTGAAGATGGTGATGTTTTGGTGACTGCAAGAGGGGCGAATGTAAAAGTTGCCGTGTTTGAACAACAGTCGATGATCTGCATTCCATCAGCTAATATCAATGTGGTTCGGCCAAAGGAGATGCTGCGCGGTGCCTATTTGAAACTTTTTCTTGAGTCGCCGGTAGGACTCAAAATGATTCATAGTTTGCAGAGGGGGACCGTAAGTGTCAACATCAACTACAAAGATATGGTTCAATTGGAAGTTCCTGTTCCACCACTTGAGGAGCAAGATATTCTGATACGAGAGTACTATTTGGGGCTGAAATTTTACAAAGAAACTATCACTGCAGTCGAGGAAGGCTGGAGAGGTGTTCAGCAAGATATTCAATCAAAGTTATTTGGTGTCCGTTTTATGGAATAGATGATCAGATAAGATAATTTAGGGTCTGCTGAATAATTCATGTCTTTGATTTTCACTGAACTTAAGCGAGCTT
>CAZCLL010000101.1:0-9590 GCA_964499555.1 uncultured Fastidiosipila sp. | reverse complement strand
ATCCTATCATATAGAAGCATTTTGTACAAGTTTTAGATGCTACTAAGTACTAGGTTTCTAGCTTCTACGCCACGGAAAGAGAGGACAAAATGAAAGCGACAAAGCACAAAATTCTAGGAAGAGCGTTGGCTACTTTGCTCAGTCTCAGCTTCGTTCTGAGCGCTTGTGGAGGCGGAGGCGGCCAAAGCACCGAACCAGGGCCAGGCTCAGATGTTCCGACGCCGGCTACACTCCCTTCCACCTTGGAGACGGAGCAGACGGTGCGTTTCTGGTCCATTTACCCGGAAGGCGATCCGAACTACGAGTGGACGATGTCTGTCTTGGATCGCTTCATGGTAGAGAATCCGAAGATTAAGGTGGAGTACACAGGCATTTCCTTCTGGGATTACTTCACCAAGATTACAACCGCAATGACGGATCGTTCCGGTCCGGATGTCTTCGTTCAGACGATCAAGGATACGAACGATCGTGCAAGGGGAGGGGTCTCGCTCAATCTGACGCCTTACCTGGATGACGAAACGAATCGTGACACCTTTTTCTTACAAGACATTGTCCCTATGGAATATGAAGGACAGCTCTATGGCCTACCCTATGCTCTAGACGACCGGGTTTTGTACTACAACATCCCGCTGGTGGACCAATTGGCTGATACCACGGATGCCGATTGGACGGGGACTGTGGTTGGGCAGAAGTCCGGCAGCACGATTACAGGGAAACCTCAAGACTTAGTGGCCGATGACGGGCATGTCAGAGCGCCCATTACCTGGGATGAATTGCTGGCTTATCAAGAACTTCTGACGGTTCAAAATCAGGGTCGCATCAGCCAACTGGGCTTCGATGTGACGGTTGGCAACATGATGTTTGTGAATACCGTGTGGAACCAAGGCGGTGACTTCTTCACTACTGATGGGACACCCAATCTGGTCGGAAACGAAAAGGTCAAGAAAGGTTTCGAAGTCTGGTACGAACTTACCCATACCTTCCCTCAGGCGCGTGTGAACGCCTTCTTAGGGCAAGCCGGTGAGAATTCCACGAATCTCTTCTGGAACCAAACGATTGCCATGATGATCGCAACCAATGAAATCCCGTGGCAGAACGAGCGACTTCCAGAGGCCGATCGGATCGAACTTGGCGCAGCACCCGTACCTTACGATGGCATCGAAGCGCAACGCTTCAACTTCACTGGTGGTTTCTCATTGGAAATGACCGGCCGTCTGAAGGATGAATCCGCTGATAAACAACTGGCCTCTTGGCTCCTCATGAAGTATTTGACCTCGACCGAAATTCAAAAAGAAGTGCTCTTAGAATCGGCGAATCTTCCGGGGAACAAGGCAGCTTATGAAGAATTGGCTCGAGAAATTACAGAACCAGCCAAGCTCGTTGTCTTAAACGAGATGGAACACCGGAAACCCTACGACTATATCTACAATGCACCGAACTGGTTTGGGGAAGTCCAAAATGCCGTGACTGAGATGGTCTCTGATCGCTTGACGATTGAAGAAGCCATGGAATCGGCCCAACGAGCCATCGAAAGATTACAGGCTACCTATTAGACCTGAGCCAGGTGCTCGGAGGAGGGAAGAAACATGGCTGATCTGGAGAAAAACCTTCGTAGAAGAAAATACGCCAAAGGCGAAGCGTTAGCGGGCGTCCTCTTTGCTCTGCCTTGGATCATCGGCTTCTTGCTGCTCACCTTGTTTCCCTTTGTTTATTCACTCTACTTGTCCTTTACGAATGCATCAACGAGCTCACTTTTGACCGATTGGCGAGGCTTCGCCAACTATCGAGCCATCGTGACGGACCAGAATTTCTGGGAGAGTGTCCGTCATACCTTGCTCTACGTGGCGATGGCTGTGCCGCTGGCGCTGCTCTTTGCCCTGATGCTGGCCTTGCTCCTGAACATGAAGCTGAAATCCTCGAAGGTATTTCGGACACTCTACTATATTCCTACGCTGGTCAACATTGTTTCGGTGATCTTCTTGTGGCAGCAACTCTTGGGTCCGGAAGGCCTCTTTAATTGGCTACTGGGACTCATCGGTGTAGATGGGCCAGACTGGTTTCGGGATTACCGTTTCGCTTCCTTTGGCTTGGCCATCATGGGGACGTGGAGTGTAGGGGGCACGATTGTCATCTTCCTTTCCTCGCTGATCGATGTGCCAGAAGAACTCTACGATGCGGTGGAAGTGGATGGAGGCAAAACGTGGTTGAAGTTCCGTCATGTCACGTTGCCAAGCATTTCACCGATTCTCTTCTATGTCCTCTTGACTTCGACCATTGCTTCGTTCCAGACCTTTGTCCAACCCATGTTGATGACCGGAGGCTCCTACAACACAAACTACATGGCGTACGAAATTTTTATTACAGGCTTTACGGTCGGCAGGCAAGGCTACGCATCTGCCCAATCTTGGCTCATGTTGATCATTATTGCCGTCTTTGTCTTCATCATTCAGAGAGCCAGAAAACGCTGGGCTTTCTACGGTGAGTAAAAAGAAACAGCACAAGCTGTTTGGTGCATAGCACATAGAAATAGGAGGAAGAAAAATGAAACGGACACTTGCAAGACTAGGGAGCTGGCTTCTGGCTTTGACGCTGGTTTTCCTGGCCGCCTGTACGGCGATTCAAGTCCAATCGGATTTGACACTACATGAGGATGGCACAGGAGAGAGGACGATTCGTTTCCTGACCGCCAAGGACGATCACCAGGATGGCTACGGAAGCGCTTATTACTATCTGAAGATTCATGGGGAAGAATTAGAAACTTTCCTGAAAGAACATTATCAGGAGAAAGTACCGGGTTCCGAAGACTGGCTCCAGATCACGGTCGATGATACGGATCCGGTTTGGGAAAAGACAGACCTGGTTTTCTCGTTCACTTCCTTTGAGGAGTATCAGCAGCGGTTTGCGGCTTTGGCCTACGACGAAGAACAAGCAGCGGGCTGGGTGGATCCCACGCTCGTAGAAGGGGAAGACGGAATTGTCACATACACCGAGAACCAAGCGGCCTTGCAGGCGGTCTTCAAGAGTTTGCAACTAGACCTCATGGAGAACCCGGATGTCTTCGACGAGGCCTCCACGAAGGATGGCACCCCCTTGAATGATGGATCCGCGGACCTGCAGAGCCTAAAGGACTACGGGCTGGAAATTATGAAACCGGAATTCGGTGAAGCGATGACCATCACCTTGGGTGCGAATGAGCCGACGCCTGTACCGAATGAAGATGGGCTGTTCACCTATGAAGCGAAGTACTCCGGGGAAGCCTTGCCTTTCGATCCGAATCGGGAAGCGGTGAAAGTGCTTGAATTTACTTTCGAGGATAGCCTGGCGAACACGGGTTCTACTGCCGAATCGGACTTAGTGATGGGGCCGGGTTCCTCTAGTGAGACAGCGGACTACGTTGAGGGAATCGATGGCAAAGCCATCCAATTTGATGGACAAAGCTATCTGGCCTCCCCCAATGCTACCTACAAGTATGATGAACTGACCTTGAGCTTCTACTTCAAAATGGATCAATATACTGAAACAGATACCGGTGCAAACATGATCCTGGTTCCTGCGGGCTTGGGTGCCCTAGGTGCCGGTGTGATTGACATCGAATTCCTACAGACGGAAGACCGGAGTGATACAACCTTCCTAGCGAAGATGAACAGTAATGACTGGATGACGCAGGACAACCTTTTTGCGGACGACTTCATGGTCGATCAGTACTTGGGCGAATGGCACCATTACGCCATCATTTATGACAATGACTACGATGAGTTTGGGAACATTGAGGACAGTGCCGTTTACATTTACATTGACGGACAGTTGGCCGCAAGACAACGCTTGACGGTCGCCGCCGGCCTACCTTTTGGCCTGGGTCTCTTCGATGATGGCTCCTTCGGTGATCCGAATGGTGGCTTCAATGTCGGTGGCTATTTCGAGGCCGACATCGTGAAACGCGGAGTTACCGGCGCGCTCGATAATCTAGTCATCTATGACGGTGCCTTGACCGAGGAGCAAGTGAGTGAGCTGTTATATCAGGTAGAGGTTGAAAATCCTTGGGATCCTGAAGCGGGAAGTGAGCCGACTGAAGAGCCAACCGTGGCTCCGACCGAAGCCCCAACGACCCAGGCACCGACTACACCAAGTGAAACGGCTACACCTGAGGAACCTTCACGGCAAAATAATACAGTTGGCATTATCGTTGCCATCGTGGCCGGTGTTCTCGTGATCGCTGCGGCAGCCGTCTACGTAATCAAGAAGAAAAAATCCTAAATGAATTCCTGTGGACTGGCTGCTCTACTTCGGTGGGGTGGCCGGTTCCTTTGAGGTAAATCTATGAAAACCATCTTCCGCCTCCTAGCCGTCACCATGGCCACCTTGCTGGTTGCCTGTCAAGCAACGCCTGATCCGACCAGCCCGACAAGCTCGCCAGGCTCGCCAAGCGAGGAGTCGACTTCCGCTGAATCATCAGACACATCTAAACCTTCGACAGGCGAAACTGTCGACGAAGGGGAGGGTATTGGAGAAGGAGAAAGTATGAGCGTGATCCAAGAAGTCGGGCGTTTCCTGCCACTGACCGCCATGAATGAAGCGCAAGCCGTTCTCGTGAACAATCTCGGAATGAGTGGGCGAGAAGGGCGTAATCACGTGCACAATGCGAGGCCGGAAGACATGTATCAAGGCGCAGACACCGAGTGGCTCTTCGACATCGGTCACATCGACCGTGTCGGGGAGGTCTACCTCTGGAACTACAATGCGCCTGGTGAAACCTCCCATGGCCTTCGCACAATTGAGGCGAGTCTGTCGATAGACGGCGAGCATTTCGGCGAAGCCGAGGTCTACACACTTAGTGAGGCCGCAGGTGTTGACGGTCTACTCGCAGATGGACTAGAAGACAAGGCTCCCTTATCTTTTCATGGCCAAAGCGGCCGCTACCTCAAGATCAAGGTCCTCGACAACTTCGGCGGGGCGTTCAATGGCTTAAGCGAAATTCGACTCTTCCGTTACCGTCAGCCGGGCAGAGAAGGAGAGTATCTCTCGCTTTCGCCGGTGGAGCGCTTCAATAATGGCGTCTGGTCAGCCGAGCCTTCCGACTACGCCTTTGTCAATGGCAGTGGCCTAAACTACTTGGAAGCAGATTCCGATCATTCTCTGGTCCATGACAATAATCCGGACCACATGTACCGTGGATCTACGAGGCTCTTCGATCTTGTCGTCGACTTGCAAGGCCAATACCCGATCTCGGAAATCCTCTTGTGGAATTACAACGACCCCGACCACCTAGCGTATGGTCTCAAGGAAATCAAGCTCTCTTATTCCCATGACATGAGTCGCTGGACATCACTTGGCCAGTTCGAACTTCCTCAAGGGGAAGGGCTAGAGGCCATGCCTCCTTCCCTACGCGTAGAAGTAGACAATGTCCATGCCCACTATGTTCGAATTGAGATCCTGAGCCACTATGGTGGTGAGTCTATCGGCTTGAGTGAAATCGCAGTCAAAGCTGGTCATGGTTGGTATGTAGACTATGCGCCAGATTACACAGCATTACTTTCGAATTTTCAAGGCTGGACCGGAGCGGATGGCATTTATACCGTAAACCTAGATGGGAAAGATTATGATCCTGCGCGCGATTCCGCCTTGCAGAAAACCTTCTTCGTTTTCAGTGACACCATCACCGGAACGGTGAACGGGAGAACCGACATTCGTACGGGTATGGGCTTTATAAATAATTCCTTTGCCCTTCTGGAAGGGCAAAAACCGGATGTGAGGAAAATGTCATTTATTTACCCCATTGTCGGCAGTGCCGCCATTACCCCAGATCCGCCCACTCCGGCAACCCAAGCCGGAAAGAGTATTTACTATTGGCTGGGCGATACCTTCATTGAAGGAAAATATCTTTATGTTTTCGCCCTTCGTATTGACAGTGTCCCTACCTCTTGGGGCTTCGAGCAGATCGGTGTCGACCTGGCTCGCTATGAAATCGTTGACGGGCAAGTCTCATGGGACAGTTTGACCTTACTCAATGACCAACGAGATAACGCCCGCCTCAGCGGAATCAGTGACCCCAATTCCCTCTGGTATTTCGGTGGCGGCGTGTACCAAAGCACTGCAGAAGCAGGCGCCATAGATCCAGATGGTTACTTGTATATTTATGGCTATAACGATGTGCAAAATCAAGGACGGCAACTCATTGTTGCCCGAGTCTTGCCTTCTACGCTTGAGGATTTCACCCAATGGGAATACCTCGACAGCGAAGACCAATGGGTTAGCGAAATCCCAAATCAGTTCAAACATTTGCATGGGGACGTCGCGCCTGAGATCAGTGTCAGCCAGATTCAAGAAGGGGAGGAGAAGGGGAAATTCCTTTTGGTCTGGCAGAACATCACCGTAAGTGCCACGATCAAAGCCGCTGTTGCCGCTAGTCCTTTCGGCGTCTTTGGCCAAGATGTGATCCTCTACACCCACGACACAACCGTAAAAATTCAGGGGCAAGCAAACACCACCTATAATGCGAAAGCCCATCCCGCTCTCTCGAAACCGGGCGAGCTGCTGATCACCTACAATATCAACGGTGGGGCCGACGCCTTCACCTATGGCGACATTTACCGCCCACGTTTCCTCCGCCTAGCGACGCTCGCACCGAGTGAAGGAGACCTAAGATGAGTGCGCTCACCCTCCACCCCTTGCTGCAAAATCACGCCATTCTTCAACGCTCGAAGTCACTGCAGCTCCATGGCTGGTGCCCGGCTGGCGCGGAAGCCACCTTGGATTTCGCCGGTCGGTCGTATCTTGCTAGAGCCTCTGCCGATGGTCGTTTTACGCTTGTGCTCCCGCCACAGCCTGCCGGAGGACCGCATCACCTTGTGTTTCAATCCTCGGGTGCTCGTGTGGACGTTTCAGATGTCTACTTCGGCGATGTCTACCTGGCTGGCGGGCAGTCCAACATGCAACTACCCTTTGGCCAAAGCAGCCGACAAGAAGTAGATCGCGCCTTATTTCTTGATCCCTTGCTTCGGGTGCTTCTGGTGCCCCAACGAGCAGTGTTACCAGAAGGTCTAGAATCAAAAGATTGGACCTGCGGGGCTTGGCATACCTTAGAAGCGGAGCATCTTGATGAATTCTCCGCGGTTGCTTCGTATGCCGGTTTGCTCCTTCGTGAGCATCAGGCTGATGTACCGATTGGGATCGTCGGTGCTTACATGGGTGCAACCTCCGCCTCCTGTTGGACCTCAGGCTCCTCTTTGGCGGAGGAGCCTGAATTGTCCGTGTACGAAAAGGAGTTTCAGGATCGCATCAAGCCCTATCTTGACCCTCTTGTCTATAAGGCCGCACTCTCGGATTACGAAGCAAAAGCCCAAGCCTGGAACAAAGCCGCTTCGGCCTACCCTGGGACCCTCGAAGCTGAACTCACCAGACGGATCGGCCCTGTGCCCTGGCCGCCGCCAGAAAATCAAGATTCGTGGATGAGACCCGGCGGCCTCTACGAAACCATGATCAAGCCTTTGGCTGGCTGGACTTTTTGTGGGATTTTCTTCTATCAAGGAGAGGGCGATGTGCCACATGCGGACCTGTATCCTTTGTTGTTGCGGACGATGCTTCGTGACTGGCGAAAACTCTTTGGCGAGATTCCGTTTATTCAAGTTCAGTTGCCTGCCTACCATCCGGACCCTTCTGTATCAGATGATTCATCCTGGGGAGCCCTTCGCCAAGCCCAAAGAGAAGTCAGCTTGACGGTTCCTCTGGTCTCTCACGTGGTTTCGCTCGACCAAGGCCAAATCGAAGACCTCCATCCAAAAGCCAAACACATCATCGGCCGTCGCCTGGGGCTCGCCGCCTTGGCTTGGCTCCATGCTTCACATGAGGAAGCGGCAACGGGTGGGGTAGATCTATATTTTGGCGATTTATCTCTATCTGATCATATGGTTCAGATTTCTGTGCGCTCTCAGGCTGATAAACTTGCCTTTGTCCCGCAAGGGGAGATAAGCGGATTTGAAGTGGAGCTACAGGATGGCTCTCGTCTTGCGCTTCCTGCCAATCAGGTCCAGGTGGATGGCTTGAGAATTTCTTTGCTTTTACCTAATGCATTTTCGGATCGCCTCAAAGCAGTCATGTACGGCATGTTTAACGGAGCCGTGGCGACCATCTTCACAAAGACCGATTTTCCCGGAACACTGGAGGCTTTTCGCGTCGAAGTGTGAAAAGCATCCTTTTCAGTCTTTATTATTTCCGCTTGCACTTACTTCCTGAGCTCGGAGCGGATCACCAGCATTTGGGCTTCCCCTTCGAAGGTAAAGACAGGCGATGAGGTAGGGACAAAAAGGCAATCCCCTTTCTTGATGATTAGTTCATCCTCTTCTTCTGCGAAGCTCAGTGATGCTTCCCCAGCCAAGACCAGATAGGCAATGAAATCCTCTTCGGCTTTGCCTTCGCTTGTGCCAGATAAGGTCAGCTTGTCCACCTGAAAATAAGGACAAGCAATCAACGGCGTCAAACCATCCAACAAACGCTCAGAGGGGTCTGAGGTGGGGGCGGGGGCTTTGGCCGGCGTAAGGTGCGTAACGTCCAGCGCCTTCTCAACATGGAGCGGGCGTAAGTTGCCATCCTTGTCTCTGCGGCCGAAATCGAACACGCGGTAGGTGCTATTGGAACTCTGCTGCACTTCCGCCAGCACAATGCCGGCACCAATCGCGTGAATCGTGCCCGCTGGGATAAAGTACGCCTCGCCGGGCTTGACTGGCTGCTTGTGAAGCACTTCCGTCAGTGTCTCATCCTCAATACGGCGGCGGAATTCCTCACGCGAAATTTCGTGCTCAAACCCGTAATAAAGGAAGGCATCCGGCTCCGCCTCCAGGATCACCCACATTTCCGTCTTGCCATTCTCCTTCTCGACCTCCAGCGCATAGCGATCATCCGGGTGGACCTGGATCGACAAACTGCTCTTGGCGTCGATGAATTTCACGAGGACAGGGAAGAGATCTTCCGCTGTTGCCTTCCGGCTCCACTCCTGTGGGTGTTGCTTCGTGAAGTCTAGGAACGATGTTCCGGCCAAAGCCCCCGTCGCAATGATCGCTGGCCCGTCCGGGTGTGCGGATAGTTCCCAACTTTCTGCTAAGGGATTGACGTCTTCTGGCTTCCCGTATTGATGGAGCTTTATGCCGCCCCAAAGATAGGCTTTTGTCGCGGGTGTAAGTAGAAATGGTTTCATAGCTGACCTCGTTGTGGTTTTGGTGTTTGGTTAGTGGTTTCTATTTTCCGGCTGGTGGCATGCAAACCCCTTGACCTTTATTTTTGTAGATTGTTGTTTTGATTTTACAGTAAGTTGTTAGTTTAGTTTGTTAGAAAATGCTTGTAGGTGCTTGGAGTGAGATTGCTTGTGTTTGCAAGTCTATTTGAATGGTCAAATCGGGTCTGGAGAGGCTCATTCTGTAGGTTACTAATTGCATAATAAGATAGGATGGTCAGGAATTGTCGTTATTCATGCAAAACATATTATAAGCCGGCGAATTTTCATGGAAAAGACCCTCACACAAGTGTTTTGAGGCTACAACATGAGCCTTAACTTCCTGAAATTTTCCCACTCATGAAGGATCCGGCAGTGTTATTCCTCA
>CAZCLL010000100.1:0-9598 GCA_964499555.1 uncultured Fastidiosipila sp. | reverse complement strand
GAACCTCGTGTTGATTTTCGATTAAATCCGGGATCCCAGCACCCAAACAACAATCTACACCTTGAACATCGTGTTGATTTTCGATTAAATCCGGGATCTGAGTACCCAAACAGCAATCTCTACCACAAACCTCGTGTTGATTTTCGATTAAATCCGGAATCCTAGTACCCAAACAGCAATCCCCACCCCGGCTATCGTGTTGATTTTTGATTAAATCCGGGATTGCAGGAGCTATATGCCAAAGTCTATCTCGAGTATCGTGTTGATTTTTGATTAAATCCGGAAGTGGTAGCGCAATCTCCACTACACAAGATATTATCTTGGTCAGGATCTGCAGGGATCCAAATTTAACATAGTATCAATAGCTTGAACACCCTAGAAAATACCCAAAATCATCCAAATCAGGGCGTTTCCGGGTGTCTTCATAACCCAGATCACCCAAAATCACATCACTTGCTTGGATTCGTGCACATCCTGACCAGCATACCTTATTACCTTCCCCTAAATACAGCCATCACCCATATGTTGCATCCAAACCAACACATTACCAACACATAACAAGCAAATAACAAACGCCACAGCCCAAAAAATCATAACGCCAGCGCTAGCACCCCCTAACCCCCACCACCAAAAAACCAATCTGGAGGGATATCCACCAGCCGCCACAGACAATACGAGAATCACTACCGCCTAAACAAATAAAAACACAAAAAACTGGGCCCTACCCGAGGATGCGGCACTAGCACCACCCTCGAGAGAGCCCAGAATAATACAATTTAGGTTGCAATCAGCGAAATACCATCAAAGTCGGCAATTGGCCATCAGCATTAGCGATTAGAAACCGCAACCGCAACAGCAACAGTAACAGTAACAGTAACAGCACCTCGCCAACCAACCGCATCAAGCCAACCGCGCGGCCGCACCCAATCAGCCGCGGCCACGCCGACCACTAACTAAATCAAACCCTAACTAAACCAACCCAACACAAAAACCCTTACCCCTTCGCCTTACGTACATCTCTATGGTAGACCAGCTTGAAGACTTCACCCACAGCAAAAGGCAGAAGAACCAGAGGCAAAATCACCGCCCAGTCGCGAAGGCCAAGGGCAACCGTATCGAAAATTGGGTTCAAGAACGGAATGTAGACAACCGCTAAGGTCAGCGCCAGGGCAACCAAGATCGCCTTGTTCATCGTGCTGTTGCTGAAGAAGCCCTGTCTGAAGACACTGAAGTGCTCCGAACGGTTCGAATAAGCTCTCAGAAGTTCAGCCAAGATCAAGGTAATGAAGGCATAGGTGTAAGCACCATCCGAAGGCCCGAAGTTCACCAAATTACCATTCTCATCATGGTAGCCATCTTCTTGGGTATTCACATGGGCACCGGGAACCGGCGTCAGGACATTGTCAACCATCGTAGCCTGAACCACCGCGCGGCCATCGCTGTCCGCAAACATGTAAAGCGGGCTGCCATCGCCGACGTTGGCTCTATCTTTAACACCATAACGGTTGATGCCGACATTAAACGCAACGAAAACCGCGACGAAAATCGCAACCGCTTGGAAAGCAATCGACAAAATCATTTCCTTGTTCAAGATCTTGTCCGATTTCTTACGCGGCGGCAAATTCATGATATCCGGTTCAGCCGCTTCTTGTCCCAGGGCCAAAGCCGGGAAGGAGTCCGTCACCAGGTTCAGCCAGAGCAGCTGAATCGGCAAGAGAGGTGTCATATCAGGACCCATGACCAGCATCGTAATGAAGATCACCAGAATCTCACCCACGTTACAAGACAAGAGGAAACCAACAAACTTACGAATATTACTGTAAATGACACGGCCTTCTTCGACGGCGTGAACGATCGTGGCGAAGTTATCATCCGTCAAGATCATGTCCGCAGCAGACTTCGCCACTTCCGTACCGGTAATCCCCATCGCAACACCAATATTGGCGCGCTTCAGAGCCGGCGCATCGTTCACGCCGTCCCCCGTCATGGAAGCAATATGGTCATTGGCTTGCAGAGCTTCCACAATGCGAACCTTATGCTCAGGCGAAACACGGGCATAAACCGAAGTCGTCTCACAAGCTTTGCGAAGCTCTTCATCCGACATCTTCTCCAGCTGAGCGCCAGTCAGAACCGTATCGCCTTCGTGATGCAGACCTAAGTCATCCGCAATCGCAACCGCCGTCTCTAAATAGTCACCAGTAATCATGACGGCGCGGATACCGGCTTGGTTACAAACCGTAATCGCATCTCTGGCCTCTGGACGAGCCGGGTCAATCATCCCCATCAAACCAACGAAGGTCATCCCAGATTCCGCACTTTCAAAGTCCCCATCCGGATGTGAGCTATAAGCAAAAGACAAGACACGCAAAGCGGTACGAGCAAAAGCCGAGTTGGCTTCCAAAATCTCCGCACGGCGAGCCTCCGTCAAAGGCACCACACCATCCGGTGTAAGCTCGGTCGTGGAGCGGGCGAGAACAATGTCAGGGGCGCCTTTGGTCAAAGAAACCTTGCCTTCGTCAAAGCCATCATGGAAGACCGACATCATCTTACGATCAGAGTCAAACGGAAGGTCACCAAGTCTGGGGTACTGGGCATCCAGATCCGAACGAACCGTGCCATGCTTACCAGCCACCGACAACATAGCCGCTTCCGTCGGATCGCCGATAATACCCCAACTGCCATCGCTATTTTGTTGCAACTGCGACTCATTACAGAGGGTCGCAATCTCCATCAGGCGCTGCAAAACAGGATTTTCAGCAACAGGTGCGCCCTGCGAACTGGAAATCTCACCCACCGGTGCATAACCCGAACCAGAAACCTGATACATGGCAGAGCCAGCATAAAGACGAGTCACGGTCATTTCATTCTGGGTCAAAGTACCGGTCTTATCGGAACAAATCGTATCAATAGAACCCAATGTCTCAACCGCAAGCAAACGCTTGACGATCGCATTGCGCTTCGCCATGCGGTTCATGCCAAGAGCCAAAACAATCGTCACCACCGCGGACAAACCTTCCGGAATCGCCGCAACCGCCAGCGAAACCGAGGTCATAAACATATCCAAGACATCGCCTCGTCTGGCAACACCCACGATGAACGTAATCGCAACAACCACCAAACAGAAAATACCTAAGTATTTTCCCAGCTGATTGAGGTTCACTTGCAGAGGCGTCAGCTCCTGCTCCATGGCGTTCAGGCGGCCGGCAATCTTACCCATTTCAGTTTTCTCACCGGTACCCACGACCACAGCCGTACCGCGTCCGTAGGTAATCGCCGTAGAACTGAAAAGCATATTCTGACGGTCACCAATGCCGGCTTCTTCCTCCGTCACGAAGGAAGCATCCTTCTCCACTGCAACCGACTCACCCGTCAGCGCGGATTCATCCGCCTTCAAATTTGAGGCTTCAATCAAACGGCAGTCCGCAGGAACAATATCACCAGCCTCGATCAAAACGATATCGCCGGGCACCACTTCCTCCGAAGCAATCACCTGCTGAACCCCGCCGCGGAGCACGCGAGCCGTAGGGGAGGACATTTTCTGCAAAGCATCAACCGCCTGCTCCGCACGCCCTTCTTGGTACACGCCCAAGATCGCATTAATGATGACAATCGCCAAAATAATGATCGCCTCAACCCAGTCCCCCAGGAAGCCAGAGATCACCGCGGCAATGATCAAAATTAGAACAAGCACATCCTTGAACTGATCGAGGATGCGCTTATAGAGGGGAACCTTCTTCTCCTCAGCCAACTTATTGAGACCAAACTGCTCTCGTCTTTGGCCAATTTCAGCCTCCGACAAACCCTGCGTCTGGTCTACGCCTTGTACGTCCAACACCTGTGAAATCGTGCCCTGATAAAGCTCGGGTGGCTGGGCAGCCTTCTGTTCCAAACGTCCTTCCATCTAACCAATACTCCTCCTACTTAGGGATTATGTCCTATAGCAGTGCTTACAGTTCGGTAGCTTGAAATGAGCAAAACGATACAAAAAAGCGCTGTACAGGCGGTGTCTGTATCAGCGTCTCACTGTTACTGATAGTGCCAGGCAAAATACCGCGTTGTTGACACTATCTCCGCCCAAAAGCGGCAGTTACTCCCGATGAATCAAAGAACAGTTTACCTGACAGCCCCCGCGATTTCAAGCGCAACTTTCCGCCCAAACGCCTACAAACGCCTGCGAATCTTAGGATTTCGCTCATTTTATTTGTTATTTTTCTACCAACACAGCGGAAGCCTTCTCAAGCCTCCGCGCCACCACTCACTCTGCGCTTCCACTCAACGCTTCCACTCCGCACCACTCAAGCCTCCACTCAAGCCGCCACTCAACTCCGCCTCCGCGCCGCCACTCACTCACTCCGCCGCCAAGCCCAAGAAGCGAACCAAGGTCTCCGGTTCCAAACGGTGCGCCGAGCCAGCTCCCTGGAAGAAGCCATGGTCCTCAATCAAATGAATGTGGAGGTCCGACCACGCCATCTCCTCGCCGCTCGCCACAGACGTCACGTGCGTAATCCGCTTCGCCGCCCGGTGCGCATCCTTGAACGGGCAGCCGAGCCAGCCCATAAACTCCTCCGAATACACGCGGAAGCCATCCACTTCAATCACCTGGCCAAGTGCGCGCATCGCTTCACGGCTCAAGTGCCGCATGCTTTTGGCCAAAGCCGCCGCCGTCACCCCGAGTCGGTCGAGGCGGGATTTGTCCTCCTCAATGATTTCGTGCAGGGGTCTTGTATCCTCCCCCAAAAAGCCGTCCAAGATCAAGCGTCCTGGCTCCATATCACGTTTCACCTGTTTCTCGCCGGGATTTTCTTTCATAACCGGTCCTCCTCCCTAAGCCACAAAAAACTTAGAACTTATCGAAGAAAATCGTCTCATCCGTAAAGCCCACGCTCTTCAGCGCATTGATGGAAGCCGCCAACATACCAGGGCCACCGCACAAGTAGGCTTCTTTGCCAACGGCGTCTTTCGTATGGCGGAGCATCACGTCGACCACCGTTCCCTTCTCGCCTTCCCAACCATCACCTTCGGTCGAGCCAGAAAGCGCCGGGACAAAATGGAACTTCGGATAGGTCGCTGCCAAATTTTGGAAACGCTCCACGTAGAAAATATCGCGAATCGTCACCGCACCGAAGAAATAGTAAATCTCGTAATCCAAACCTTTGTCGATAATATCCTCAATCAAAGAAATCATCGGCGCCATGCCCGAACCGCCCGCCATCAAGACAAGCGTATGAATCCCCTCACCACCACGGCGATAGAAATCGCCATAAGGGCCCGAAAGGCGAACCTCGTCACCAACTTTCAAGGCCTGATGCACATAGCCCGTCGCAATGCCATCCGGCACCTTGCGGATAATCAGATCCACGTAATTTTTCTCGGAAGGAGGTGATGCGATCGAATACGCGCGGAACACTTCTTCCTTGATCTTCCCATAAGGCTTCGTGTAGAACTGGACGAACTGACCCGCCTTAAACGTAATCTCATCGCCCGGAGCCAGTTTCATACGCACGAAACGAATGTCATAGGTCAACTCCTCAATCTCCTCGACCACCGTAATGTACTCACGGATATTGAAGAGCTCCGGCGGAATGTGGAGCACAAGATTATTCTTGACCTTAATCTGGCAAGCCAAGCGGAAATTGTCTTCCCGTTCTTTCATGGTCAAATACGGCTCTTCCGTCGGCAAAAGGGGACCCGCCCCATCCATTACCTGCACTTTGCAGAGGCCGCAGGTGGCTTTGCCACCGCAAGCCGAAGGAATAAAAATCTTCTGAGAGGCCAGACTGGAGAGCAAGGAGGAGCCGCCATCGACTTCCAAAACCTTCTCCCCATCATTGATATCAAGTTTGCAAACGCCGTAATTATTCAGGAACTTCTCTGCCAAGGAAATGATGACCGCCAGCACAACGGAAATCAGCGCTACACTGCCGGTGGTCTGCAGAATCTGAACCAACATGGACTAGCCCTCCTTTATTGAATCGTGAAAATGCCGGAGAAGCCGACAAAAGCCATCGCCATAATCCCGGTAATGATGAAGCTGATCGCCGTGCCCGAAAGGCCCGGCGGAAGCTTCGCTTTGGCCATCCGTTCACGAATCGAGGCCAACATCGTAATCGCGAGCCACCAACCCAAGCCCGAACCCAAACCAAAGAGCACGGACTGCACGAAATCGTACTGGCGGATGACCATAAAGAGGGTCGCCCCCAAAATCGCACAGTTCACGGTAATCAAGGGCAGGAAGATCCCCAGCTTCGCATGGAGGTCCGGCATGTAGCGATCGAAGAACATCTCCAAGATCTGCACCGAAGCCGCAATGACCATAATGAAGACGATGTTGGACAAATACTCAATATCCAAAGGCACAATCACGAAGCGGTGAATCAGCCAGTTAATCGTATTGGTCAGGACCAGAACCAGCGTCACCGCCTTGCCCAGACCCGACGCCGTCTTGTACTCACTGGACACAGACAAGTAGGAACACATGCCCAGGAAGTTCGAGAAAATCATGTTACTCGTAATAATCGAGGCTAAAAAGATAATCCAAGGACTAATCGGAGGTGCTGCAAACATCGCTTATTTCCCTCCCTTTTCTTTTTCTTCGCGCTTAATTTTGCGAGCCGTAATAAACCAAATCATGCTACCGATAATGAAGAAAGCAGCCGGCGGCATCACCATGATGGTCCACACCTCGAAATTCTCCGGCATAATCTGAATACCGAACAAGGTCCCGAAGCCTAAAAGTTCACGAATAAACGAGACCATCAGCAAGACCATCGTGTAGCCCAAACCCGCAAACAGCCCATCCATAAAGGACGGAATCGGCGGATTCTTCTGTGCATAGGCCTCCGCCCGGCCCATCACGATACAATTCGTAATAATCAAGCCGACATAAGGGCCCAGCTGCTTCGACACATCCGGCAAATAGGCTCGGATCACGATATCTACCACAATAACCCACGACGCAATCACCAAAGTCTGCACAATCATGCGGATGCGGTGCGGAATCAGATTTCGCATCGCCGACAAAGTCAGCGACGAAAGCGCCGTCGCAAAAGTCACGCCCAGACCCATGACCAAGGAGTTCGACATGTTATTCGTCACAGCCAAACTGGAGCAGATCCCCAGAATCGCGCGCAGCACCTGGTTCTCGGTAAACATATTCCGTTTAATTATGGATTTATTGGATTCAGTCGCCATTTATCGCACCTCCACCAAGGGCAAAACCTCTGCCCTGACTTCGTTCAAGATCCGCAAGACCGCATTCGACGATTGCGTCGCCCCCGTAATCGCATCGAGGCTTCCCTCTGCCGTCGTCCCATAGCGCAAAGGCTCCGGCATATCAATCTTCACCCCGCGGAACTGGTCCGTATACCAGCGCTCCACAATACGTCCACCCAGCCCAGGCGTCTCGTTCTGATCCGTAAATACGAGACCTTGAATCTCCTCCATGCCGGGCGAAACCGCCAGCCAACCACGAATCGTCCCCCAGAGTCCACCGCCCGCAAAAGGCACCGCATAGCCCAGGGTCTCCCCATTCTCAACGTGCGCATAATAGGTAAAATCCGTCGCTTCCACCGACTCAATCGCTGCCTCAAAACGCGCCGCAATCTCCTGATTCGACCCTTCCGAGTCCAAATTAAATGCGTAGAGCACCGACTTCATCTCGTCCAGCCGCTGATTCTCCGCAATCCGCTCCGAAGTCAGCGCATCCGTCCCAGCCAGGAAGAACGTAAACACCGCACTCACGACCAACATAAAAACAATGGTGTACACATAACCGCGTTTCATGCCTCGCCCCCCTTACTCACTGTCGCCTGCTGAACTTGGCTGCCTGCGTCTTTGGCCAAAGCCGCCGGAGCCCCTTCCCCCGCGCGTTTCTCTTGGAGCTTCTTCCGCATCTCGCGAACATTGCGATCAATGAGGGGCGCTAGGGCATTCGCAATGAGAATCGCGAACATCGCCCCTTCCACGAACACCCCGAAGGTGCGGATAATAATGGTAATGAGGCCAATGAGGGCGCCGAAAATCCACTTCGAAAGCTCATCTCTAGGCGCCGAAACCGGGTCGGTCGCCATGAAAATCGCAGCAAAAACCAAACCGCCCGTCAAAATCTGATACTGCGGCGGAATCGCCACCACACCGGCCGCCCAGAGCGCCGTAGCCAAAATCGTAGCCGAACCCAAGGTCGACACCATAATCTTCCACGAAGCCGTCTTGGTCACCGCCAAGTAAATCCCGCAGAGCAAAATCAAAGCCGCTGACGTCTCCCCCAACGAACCCGAAGTAAAACCCAGCAAAAGATTCGGAAGCGAAGGCATACTCCCCTCCCCCAACTGCTGAATCGGCGTCGCCTGACTCACCACATCCGCCCCCAAACGCGCAAAGCCCGCCGGGAAACCAGAAAACGGCTCCAACCAGCCCCGCGTCATATGCGCTGGAAACGAAATGTAAATGAAGCAGCGGCCCACAATCGCCGGATTGAAAATATTCTGGCCGAAGCCGCCGAAGACCGCCTTGCCAAATCCAATCCCAAACACAATCCCTATGATCGCCACCCATAAAGGCGTCTGCGGCGGCAAGGTCAAGGTAAACAAGGCACAGCTAACAAAACAAGCTTCCGTGAGCTTCACCTTATCTCGCTGCACGAGCCTCATCACCGCCAGCTCCGTCGCAGAACCCGCCACGAGCGTCACCGCGAGCAAAAGCAAAACCCGCAAACCAAACAAGTACACACTCATTAGGTAGACGGGAATCAGTGCCAGAAGCACTTTCGTCATCATTTTCTGGTGCATGAAATGCTTTTTGAACATTCGAAAAAACCCTCTCGCTAGGGTAGCTCGACGAAAAACCAGACCGGCTACCCAATGGGTAGAGAAAGCCTCGGAAGACTCATCTCCCCCCGCCCCTGATTTACCTACGTTGTTCGAGCGAAACATTCAAAACGTACAGATTTTCGTAACAAATCGATCGGTTTACTCAATATTTCGTCAACAACACTACCAGTATACGACACGATCAGCAAAAAGCAAAGCTATTTATAGTTAACATACCCGGTTTCCCTATCGCTATTTAGGCAGCGAATTCTTTGCCAAGATTTTGCTGTAATTGATCTGCAAATCGATCTTTGAATTCGCTTGTGAAGTTATCTGCGAATTCATCTGTGAAGTAATCTGCGAATTTACCTGTGACTAAATGCTCGATCAACAGAAAATGTGGTCCTGATTAGGGTTTGTCTGGATTTTGCTTTTTGGTGATGTCGATCTATTCGCTTCCTACGAACTCAACCGATAAATTTGTATCCAAAAATCTAAATAGTAAAGTCCACCACAGCTATCGTGTTGATTTTCGATTAAATCCGGGATCCCCTAGCCAACACAGCAAAGTCCACCACGTCTATCGTGTTGATTTTCGATTAAATCCGGAATCCCCTAGCCCAAACAGTAAAGTCCACCACAATCATCGTGTTGATTTTCGATTAAATCCGGGATCCCCTAGCCCAAACAGTAAAGTCCACCACAATCATCGTGTTGATTTTCGATTAAATCCGGGATCCCCTAGCCCAAACAGTAAAGTCCACCACAATCATCGTGTTGATTTTCGATTA
>CAZCLL010000099.1:0-9663 GCA_964499555.1 uncultured Fastidiosipila sp. | reverse complement strand
AAGAGGGGACTCTTACGAGCTGTACCAGATAAATAAGTAAGTGAACCGCTAGATTAAGGAGGGCATCTTCGCGATAGCCCTCTTTTTTACTCCCCAGGAGGAGCCCTTACGGCTATAATATTGTGGTGAATGAAAAGGAGTGAACCGATGTCAGATTTCCCCTTGCCCTTTGTCGATACCGAATATTCAGAAGATTCCGCAGAAGACTTACTTCGAGGCCTGAACCCGGAGCAACGCGAAGCCGTGCTCCACAGCGAGGGCCCCTTACTTATCCTTGCCGGTGCCGGATCCGGAAAAACCCGGGTGATTACACACCGTATTGCCTATATGGTGCGGGTGAAGGGTGTGTCACCACGCCAGATTTTGGCCATTACTTTTACGAACAAGGCCGCCCGTGAAATGGTGGAACGTGTTGAGGGCCTCTTGGGCGACTCGACGTCCGGTATGTGGATCGGGACCTTCCACTCGATGATGGCGAGAGTTTTGCGCCGTTTTGCGGAGCACTTGGGCTTTACCAAGAATTTTGGTATTGCTGACAGCGCCGATCAATTGGCGCTGGTGAAGGCGATTTGTAAGGATATGAATCTCGACGAGAAGACCTTCGATCCCAGAAGAATCCATAACTCGATTTCCGCAGCGAAGAATGATCTCATTGGGCCGGAAGCCTATGCAAGAGAGACCGGTGGCGAGTTCTGGAAGTCCAAGGTGGCTGTGGTCTATCGCCACTATCAAGATCGTCTGCGGCAGAATAACTTGATGGATTTCGATGACTTGCTCTTCTATGCCGTAAAACTGTTCCAAGAGCAGCCCGATGTCCTGCGCCTTTATCGGGAGCGCTTCCGCTACATCATGGTCGATGAGTATCAAGATACCAATGGCGCGCAGTATGAGCTGGTCCATTTGTTGTCTTCGGAACATCGCAATCTCTGCGTGGTAGGCGATGACGATCAGTCGATTTACTCTTTCCGCGGGGCGGATATCCAGAACATTCTTGATTTTGAGAAAGATTTTGCTCCTTGTAAGGTGATTAAACTAGAACAAAATTACCGCTCGACCGGCCATATTTTGCAGGCGGCGAATCAGGTGATCCACAATAACAACAGCCGGAAGGACAAGAAACTCTGGACGGCAGAGGGTGAAGGGGAGAAGATCACGAGGCTTTCCATTTCCACAGAGCAGGCGGAAGCTGGTTTCATTGCCAATGAGATCATCCGCCTGGTGAAGCAGGGGAACGTAAATTATCGAGATATTGGGATTCTCTATCGCATCAATGCGCTGTCCAGAAACTTGGAGTTTAGCCTCCAGCGGGCGGGCATTCCGTTTAAGATCTACGGCGGCCTTCGCTTCTTCGACCGTAAGGAGATCAAGGATACGTTGGCCTGGCTGAACCTCATCACAAGTCCGCGCGATAATGTGGCTTTTCAGCGCGCGGTGCTGGCCCCACGACGCGGCATTGGCGAAACGACCATCACTCGCCTCCAAGAGCTGGCTACACAGACCCAAGTTTCCATCATGGAAGTTTGTGTCCACGCAAATGAAATTCCGGAGCTTTCTCGGGCGGCTGCGAAGATAAGAGAATTTGTTTTGTTGGTTGGGCGCTTGCAGAAGACCTTGCTGAAAGACGAGATGAGTCTCGCCGTATACATTGAGTACGTGCAAAATGAATCTGGCTTGGTCCAGGAAATCATCGACCACCAAGAGAAGGGGCGTGAAGATGCCTTTAACCGCCTCGAGAACTTGAAGGAACTCTTGTCGGAAGCGGTGAACTTCGAGCAGATTCCCGACCAGACAGAAATCTGGGATTTCACCGAGGAAGAACTGGCGCAAGCGTCCGGCGAAACGGAGGCACCAAGCAGCGAAGCCTCAAACCCAAGCGCAACCACAAACCCAAGCGAAGCCGAAACTGCAACGGAACCGGAGCCCGAAACCTTGCTTCAGACCCTGATCCGTTTCCTGGATCGGGCCGCCCTCCACTCCGATGCCGACCTGGGCCAGGAGGAGGAAGACGACAACTTCGTCAAGCTCATGACCATCCACTCCGCGAAAGGCCTGGAATTCCTGACCGTTTTCGTCGTGGGCATGGAAGAGGGGATCTTCCCGGGCTACCGTTCCATCGCCGACCCGGCCGCCATCGAGGAAGAGCGCAGGCTCGCCTACGTCGCCATCACGAGAGCCCGGCGCAAACTCTACTTGAGCGCCTCCGACAGCCGCCTCCTCTTCGGCCGAACCGAGCACTACATTCCCTCCCGTTTCCTGCAGGAGCTCCCCGCAGAACATGTCATGGACTTAGGTTCCTCGACCTACGCTGGTGGTGGCCAAAGCCGCCGGGAAAAAGATCTTTCCGAAGGTCGCCAGCCCGCCCGTCCGGCAAGTCCCGCTTGGGGTTTCGGGGCAAAAACCTCACCGGTCACAGATTTCCGCAGCGAGCAGAAGGCCGCAGCGAAGGTCCAGATCCCGAAGGCCGGCAATCTCAGAGCCGAGGACATTCGCAGCGGCGATATCGTAAAGCACGCCAAGCACGGTCGTGGCCAGGTCCTCGCCGTTGAACCGGTTGCCGGCGATGCCGTCTTACGCATCCGCTTCGATCACGCCGGCGAGAAGAGAATGCTGGCGAATTCTGCCAATTTGGCAAAAGGAGAATAAGATGGCCAGAGAACATGCCTTTTTCGCTATGGCCGACCGAAGCCGCTATATCCAGCGCTGGAGCCTGATGCGTAATGCGCAACAAGAAAATATTGCCGAACATAGTTTCCAAACCGCGGTCATCGCACACGGCCTCGCCGTGATCCGCCGGGTCCGCTTCCCGGACTTGACCCCGCAGATCGATGAGCGCGATGTCCTTTTAAAAGCACTTTACCATGATGTGTCCGAGGTCATTACCGGCGACATGCCAACCCCGGTCAAATACCAGGATCCCGAGCTAAAAGACGCCTACAAGCGCATTGAGCAATTGGCTTCCGAAGATCTGCTCTCCATGTTGCCAGAAGACTTGGCGCCTTCCTTCCGTGAGGCCCTTTTGGAAGCAGGGGAAGACGCGGATCCCTATCAGCAAACGGTACAAAAGCTCGTAAAGGCAGCCGATCGCATCTCCGCCTACCTGAAGTGCCAAGTGGAAATCTCGCAGGGCAACCTGGAATTTCGCGAGGCTGCGGCGACGACTTTGGCCAAAGTCCAAGACATGCACATGCCGGAAGCGGATGTCTTCTTAGAAGATTTCGCGCCGCCCTTCAGCCTCTCCTTGGACCTCTTGCGCAAAGGGACGACCCCGTGAAGAAAAGAAGCGAGCGCAAAACGAAGAAGGCTCAAGCCACGAGGCAGGATCGCAAGAAGTTCATCTTCACAAGAATTGCGATCTCAGGTCTTCTTTTGCTTGCGATCGGGATCGGCCTCGCGGTCTACCTTGCAGAATCACGGGCGAGAGCGGTTCTGACCTTATCGAGCTTCAATTTGCGTGAACAAGCCACGACGGCCAGCCCCTTGCTGGGCGAAACAAAAGCCGGTGGCATCTATCGGGTCAAGCGAGAGGTTTTTGGCGAACAAACGGTCTACGGCAGGCGCTGGTACCAGATTGAGTTAGACGATGGCACCGAGGCGTACTTGGCGAATTCCGAAAACGAAGAACAGAGACGGTTGACGCAAGAGGATTTGGATCTAGCGATTGCCCTGAAGCTGGGTCGAAATGAAGGCTTAGCGCCGCAAGACCAGACCTTTGCCGAGAGCCTAAAGGCATTTCCGGAATCCTATCGCGATGGGCTCATCAGCTTGCATTTGCTCTATCCGGCGTGGCAATTTGAAGCGTTGACTGTCGAAGATTCTTGGACGGAAGTGCTTGCTGCAGAAGTGAGCCCGGAAGATAAGAATCTGGTTCAATATGAAGATACGGCCTATTTTCAGCCCTATGCGTGGATGGTGAAAAACCAAACCGTCTATGACGGCACGAACTGGTATCCGGCGAATGAAGAGGCCATTTCGTATCACCTCGATCCGCGAAATTTCCTGAATCCCCGGGATGTGTTTCAATTCCTCGATCTCAGAAATCCGGGCGGGAGAACGGATGACAGTGGTGTACGGCAGATTTTCAGCGGGAATGAAGCCTTACTTGCCTTAGTGCCAGAAGTCTTGGAAGCGGCCAAAGCCGTGGACATGCTGCCGGAGGCTTTGGCCAGCCGCATTTACCAAGAAGTCAGTGTAGGGGCGGGGATTAGCCTTCTGGCTCAAGGTCTTTTGGACCCCGTGAACCCACCGCTTGTAGCGGGCCAGGCAAGTCCTACGCTCCTGACAAAAGAGGAGCAGATGTCGCAGCTGGAAACGCTTGAGGCGAACGGGCAAATCAGCGAGGCGCAGCGGGTGATTCTGGCAAGGCTTCGCAGCGGCGGTGAGGGCTTTCCGCAGGCTACGGTGCGCTATTACAATCTCTACAATATTGGCGCCTACCCCGACCCTAGCCGGATTTCGGGCGCGGCGATGAATGGGGCGAGGTTTGCTGCCGGGCTCTTCCACGAGGGGAATCCGGAGGGGGCCGGGGCCTTGGGACTGCCGTGGACTTCGCAAGAGGTGGCAGTCATGGGCGGCGCGCTCTTCATCGCTGAGGAGTATGTGGCGATTGGGCAGAATACGGCCTATCTCCAGAAGTTTGACTTGATTAGTGGGACATACAATCACCAGTATATGCAAGCGCTCTTTTCGGCGGTGCATGAGGGGCGGCGTTTCCAGGCGGTCCTCGAAGAGAGCGGTCGCACAGGTGATGCATTGAAGTTTCGGATTCCTGTTTTTGAGGGGATGCCGGAGACGTACGGACGGGTAGTGGACTAGGCCTTCGGGCAAGCAAAGACCTGCACGAACGCAAATGAACTAGGCCTTCGGGCGAAGAGAGGAGCCTTCTATGGCGCAAGAGATGGAGCAAGTGCTAGACCAGAGACACGAAGCGAGGATGGATGGGACGGGGATGTATCCTCTGAAGCAACCCATTGACCTCAAGACTTACCTGCTGACCACCCTGCTTCCAGCCGGCGTGATCCACGTCTTGAGTTTTCTCTTGCTTGAGGCCTTCCTAGGGGGGCGGGGTTTGGGTCAGCTTGCCCTCGTTCTGGTGACTGGGTTGCCCAGCCTGTTCTTGGCAACGTTGTATGTCGTCTTGACCCAACGCGAGGCGATTAAGCGGTTGGGGACGGCCTTTTTCACCCGTTACGAAGAGGGGAGACGCCTTGTGATCGGGGCGGTCATCTCGTGGGGGGCCTCCTTCGGTTTCGTCTATTTCGTTTATTATCGTTGGGAACTTGCGGGGCTCACGGCCGTGATGCTCTTACTGGCTGCAGCCCTATTGCTCGGCAACTTGATCATAGCTTGGATCACGTATGAATTGGCCAGTTATATTCTATTTGGCCTTTTGACCTGGCTTGTGAGTGTCATCAGTTTCGGCTTGACCGATCGCCTGGTGCTGGCAAGCCCTATCGGGCCTTGGGCTTGGTCTTGGCTGATCTCGAAGACGGTTTCCTTTATTTTAGCGGTGCTCTTTGCTTTTGTGACGAATCGCATGTTGGTTTTTGAGGCAAAAGGGGAGTTTTGGCGTGATTTACTGAGCTTTTTCTCTGGCCGTATCCTCACGACCTTGGTATTCGAGTATGGGACTTTGTTTGTTATGGTAAACTTACTCTCGCTTGATCGGGAACTTGCGAACTTCGTTGGTTCTTTTTTAGTTACCATCGCGAACTATTTCGTCTCGAAGTACCTGATCTTTACGGATAAAAAGGCTGGAGATTCCATGAAATGAATTATGCGGAAGCAATGATTTACCTTGAGGGCACCGACCGTTTCGGTTCACGTTTGGGGCTGGAACGGATGCAAGAGCTCTTAAGCTACTTAGATTGTGCCACGAAGAAGATCCCGACGATCCACATTGCGGGTACCAACGGCAAAGGCTCGGTGGCCGCCTATAGCGCCTACATCTTGGCCTCAGCAGGCAAACGAGTCGGGCTCTATTGTTCCCCTTATGTCTATACCTTCGGTGAGCGCATTCGCGTCTTAGACGGCCGCGATCCCCAGGGAACCTGGGCCACAGACCCTTTGGACGGGCAGATCAGTCCGGATGCCATTGCCGAAACCCTCACCACCATACGCGAAGTCATCGAGCTTCACGGCCTCACGGGCCTCGCGCATCCCACGCATTTTGAGATGCTCACCCTCATGGCCTTCCTCCATTTCCAAAGCCGCGACTGCGACGTACTGGTTCTGGAGACCGGATTGGGTGGCCGTTTGGACTCCACCAACGTCATCCCCCCGCCCGAGGTCGCCGTCATCACCGCCATCGGTCTGGATCACCAGGCCCGTCTCGGGAACACCCTGGTCGAGATCGCCGGCGAGAAGGCGGGCATCTTGAAGCAGGGCACGAAGACCCTCTGCCTCTACGACCAGTCCCAGGCCATCGCTGACCCAGAGGAGAGTCAGGCCGTCACCTCGCTCTTTTCTTCGCGGGCCAAAGCCCTCGGCATCGACTTCCTCCCCCTCAGGCATGAGGACATCCGGGTTCTAGAGCGCAATCTGGGCGGCCAGACCTTTCAATTCCGGCCGGCAGGCGACGAGACGTTTCACACCACTATGCTGCCGGCTTTTGAACCGGATAATGCCGGCCTTGCCATTTTGGCCGTGAAGGCTTTGCTGCCAGAAATCAGCACAGCGCAAGTGGCCACGGGCATTCATGCCTGTTATTGGCCGGCTCGCCTAGAGAAATTGGGCGACAAGCCTGTCAGCCTAATTGATGGCAGCCATAATCCTCAAGGCGCTAGAGCCCTTCGGGATAGCTTGAATTTGCTCTTTGACGAAGCGGTTCCCGAAGTCCATGTTTGCTCTATAATGAAAGACAAAGACCGCCCACAAATGTTCCGCAATGTGCTTACCGGTAACCGTGTGCGTGTGCTCTTTGTCACCGCACCAGAGGGAGTCGCCCGGGCAGAATCGCCCCAACTCCTCGCTGCCGTCGCTAGAGAAGTGGTCCGTGAACTGGGGGTCCAAACAGAAGTGAAAGTAGCCGCCACCGTCGATGAGGCTGTGGAAGAAGCCTTGAAGCACTGTGATGCGCTGGGGGCGGTTTTGGCCGGATGGGGAACATTCTACCAAGCCAATGAATTTCGTGATGCACTGGAAAAGAGGGGGAGACGATGAGATATATCAGTACAAGAGGCTACGAAGGAAGTTTCAGCGCTTCAGAAGTGATCTTGCAGGGGCTCGCGCCGGACGGTGGGCTGTTCGTGCCGGAGACCATTCCAGTGCTCGATGAAAGGGATTGGAGGCGCCTCGTCGGGATGACGTACCAAGAGCGTGCCGTGGCGATTTTGTCCCGCTACCTCGATTTCTCAGAGAAGGATCTGGCGGAGGCCGTCTCCGAAGCCTACAGTGAACAGAAATTTGGCGACTCGCCCGCACCCCTGACTCAGCTCAACAAATACTCTGATCTCTATTGGATGCTGGAGCTTTGGCATGGGCCGACTGCCGCCTTTAAGGACCTCGCCCTGCAACTACTCCCCCATTTGATGCGTCTGGCGGCCAAAGAAACCGCATCCGAAGACACCTATTGTATCCTGACTGCCACCTCCGGCGACACCGGCAAAGCAGCGCTCGAAGGCTTCCGCGATGTGCCCGGAACAGAGGTCATTGTCTTCTATCCGACCGACGGTGTGAGCAATATGCAGAAGCTCCAAATGCAGACGCAACGTGGCGAAAACTGCCATGTTTATGCGGTTCGCGGCAGTTTCGACGATGCCCAAACCGAAGTGAAACATATTTTCGGTGACCCGGCTTTTGCCTCGAAATTGGCCCAAGACCAGGTCGTCTTAAGTTCAGCTAACTCGATCAACTGGGGGCGTCTTGTCCCGCAAATCGTCTACTATTGCTCGCTCTACTGTGATTTCTTGGCCAAAGACAAACTTGCGGCCGGCGAACAATTCGATATTGTGGTCCCGAGCGGCAACTTCGGTAACATCTTGGCCGCCTACTACGCCGGCCGCATGGGTGTGCCGATCAACACGCTTTTCTGTGCCTCCAATAAAAATCATGTCCTCACGGATTTCCTTCGCGATGGTGTCTACAACCGCAAACGCGCCTTCTATAAAACCAACACCCCTTCCATGGACATCTTAGTCTCTAGCAACCTCGAGCGCTTGCTCTTCGAAGTAACCGCTCACAACGCAGACAAAGTCTCCTATTGGCAAGAAGAACTTCGCACGTCTGGCCGTTACCAGGTCGATCGCCAAACCCTCCAAGCTATCCAAAGAACCTTCAAAGCCGGCTACGCCGACGAAAACATCGTCCTTCGCACCATCCGCGACGTCTACCACGAATACGACCACGTCATTGACACTCACACCGCCGTCGGCTTCGCAGTCCACGCCAAAGTCACCAACAACATCAAAGCCCAAGACCTCCGCAAAACGGTCTTCGTAGCCACCGCCAGCCCCTTCAAATTCCCCCACGCTGTAGCCGAAGGCATCTTCGGCCGCAACCGCAGCGGCGCTGGCTCAGGCGCTGGTAAAACTGGCGCCAAAGCCCAAGACCTAGAACTCCTCGAAGCCATCGCCCATGAATCCGACCTCGAGATCCCACAAGGCTTAGCCGAAGTCTTCGAACTCCCTATTCTTCACAACGATGTCATCAACCCCGGCGAACTCGAATCCGCCGTCGAGCGAGCCTTGGGTCTAGCAACCGCTCCCGCGGCGGAGGAGCTGCCTTCTGTGGCGGAAACAGCGTCAGGTGAAATTGGGGAAGCGGCGGCTTTGGCCGAAGAAGAATAAGCTGGCGATCGGGGAGAACGACAAGTCTTAAAAGAAAATTCACAAGAACTTGTCAATTCTCTCATATCTAAATGGTCTAATAAGTAGTGACAGGAAAAACGATTCGATTCAATTTCCTGTTAGATGAGACCCTCTTCATTCTTCCGAAAGCCTGGATTCCCCTCAACCCAGGCTTTCACTCTGTCTATCTACTTCATGTCGAGGGAAGCTCGAGGAGGTCCACCGGCCGATGAAAATCGAACAATTCCCCCGCCAAAAAGCCAGCCTAGGCTATCTCGCTGCCAAATATCCCGCCGTCCTCCAGTACGCAGTGACAGCCCTATTACTCTTCATTCCTTATGTGAATTATGTGGCTTGGCTCGTGCCCTTTTTCGTTTTCTTCCGCGAGAAAGACTCCAAATACCTTAGGCTCCACGCCGCCCAAACCGGCCTCTTGATTCTCGCATTCTCCGTCTTGGCCCTGATCCTCGTGGTCATCGGCGATTTCGTCAGCTTTTTTGCCGTCCGCAGCTTGAGCGACGCCGCCATCATCCAAGCCGCCCTCCTCAATGAAACGTTGGCCAAAGCCACCGACACCCTCCGCATCATCTCTTTGCTCATTTTGGTGCTTGAGGCGGTTTTGGCTTATCGTTATCGCCTCCTGCACTTGCCCCTTCTGGGAAAATTGGCCCTTCGCCTCCATGACCGCACCGACCCCGGCCCTTTGCGCTAGGTGTTGGGTGATGGGGGGTTATTGCATTGCAAAAAAAATGGGTGCAGTAAAATATTACAAAACATCTTCAAAAATGTAAAAGCCCCGAAAAGCTTGATTTTCGGGGCTTTGTGATGGTGTACCCAAAAGGATTTGAACCTTCGGCCTACCGCTTAGGAGGCGGTCGCT
>CAZCLL010000098.1:0-9693 GCA_964499555.1 uncultured Fastidiosipila sp. | reverse complement strand
CATCCGTTTCACTTCAAAACTTAGCGCCAGCTTGGATATCGCTGAGTTTTGTCCAATCATCATGTTATGTAAATAATTTACTCTCTCATGCTTCAGCTTTGAACGAACGATCCGCTGTGGATATCACCTGGAACATCGGAATCATGCAAGATTTCCTACCGCCTCCAACTCTAGCGGATTGTGCAGTGGACGATGCACTACTTCCAACTTCCTGCGCCGTAGACGGCTCACTGCTAATGGCGAGTTCGTGTCAGTGGAAGTCATTCCTGTAATTGATTTTATAGAGTCGGTAGTCACTCTCGTGTTTTTATTGTAATGAGGAGTGGAAGTAACTCTCGTACTGTCTGCATGTTCTACTTGATATCCGTCGATTCGAGCTTTATCGGGAAGGTTAGTGACGCAATTTAGAATCGATGAAGGTAAGATCAATATGCCACTTCGAATGTCGTGTTGATTTCGGATTAAATCCGGAATTTCTTGAGGCTAATAGAAGCAAACCTTATACTCTCCTTATAGTATCGTGTTGGTTTTGGATTAAATCCGGGATTTCTGAAGACCTATAGCGAAAAACTTAATACTCACCTTGGAGCATCGTGTTGATTTTGGATTAAATCTGGGATTTGGTGGGCTAATAACTATATGCTACCGTAAACATCGTGTTGATTTTCGCTTAAATCCGGGATCTGGTGTGCTAATAACTATATGCTACCGTAAACATCCTGTTGATTTTCGCTAAAATCCGGGATTTGGTGGGCTAATAACTATATGCTACCGCAAACATCGTGTTGATTTTGGATTAAATCTGGGATTTCTCGAGACCAATAGTGAAAATCTTCACCACCCCACCCACTCAACCACCCCAACCACCAACCACCCCAACCACCCCAACCACCCCAACCACCCCAACCACCAACCACCCACCCACCCACAACCCAACCACCAACCCCCAAACCACCCAAACCCACCAAACCCACCCAAACCCACAAAAAAATACTGCAAAAGTAGTGTATTGTGATGCAAATCACGTAAACTCTATTCGTAGCTACAGGTTTTTGGCAATTTTGTCCGTAACGCTTACTCGCTGTGCTATAATTGGAAAAGACGAGAAATTATCTAAAACGGCGCTTCAAATCGCTGTTTTTTAGGTAATTTTAGGAAATCTCTCTGGGTTCTCTCCCGGATATTTTGCAGGTTAAAAGGAGTGTAAAACATGGCAAAAGAGAAAAAGTATATGACCGTCGACGGCAATACTGCTGCGTCATATACCAGTTACGCTTTTACCGAAGTGGCGGGAATCTACCCGATTACGCCATCTTCCCCAATGGCGGACATGGTCGACCAGTGGTCACAGCAAGGACGTAAGAACATTTTCGGGCAAACCGTAAATGTCGTTGAACTTCAATCGGAGGGCGGCGCTGCAGGTACAGTTCACGGTTCATTGAATGCCGGTGCTTTGACTGCAACGTACACAGCTTCCCAGGGCTTGCTCCTGATGCTGCCGAACCTCTACAAGATTGCCGGTGAACTCTTACCAGGCGTTATCAACGTTGCTGCCAGAACGCTCGCGACACATGCTTTGTCCATCTTCGGTGACCATTCGGACGTAATGGCTTGCCGCGGTACAGGTATGGCGATGTTGGCTTCTGCAGGCGTACAGGAGACGGGCGACCTCACGGCCGTTGCGCACCTAGCTGCAATTAAGGGCAGAGTCCCTTTCATCAACTTCTTCGATGGTTTCCGTACTTCACACGAAATCCAGAAGATCGAAGTTATGGACTATGATGATCTGGCGAAACTCGTGGACATGGAAGCGGTGCAAGCCTTCCGTGATCGCGCACTTTCCCCGACTTCCGGAACCCTCCGTGGTACGGCACAGAACTCTGACGTGTTCTTCCAGAACCGCGAAGCCCAGAATGTGTACTACAACAATCTGCCGGCAATCGTCGAAGAATACATGGGTCAGATTTCTGAACTCACCGGCCGCGACTATCAGCTCTTCAATTACTATGGCGCTCCCGATGCTGAGCATGTCATCATCGCCATGGGCTCTGTCTGCGACACGGTCTCTGAGACGATTGACTACATGAATGCCCAGGGCAAGAAGTATGGTCTCGTAAACGTTCACCTCTATCGTCCATTCGTCGAAGAGAAACTCGTGGCTGCTGTTCCGAAGACTGCGAAGTCTGTTGCGGTTCTTGACAGAACCAAGGAACCCGGCGCTCCAGGCGAACCTCTTTACTTGGATGTTGTCCACGCTTTCTCAAACGCAGAGAATGCGCCGGTCATCGTAGGCGGCCGTTATGGTCTAGCTTCCAAGAACACCACACCGGATGACATCCTGGCTGTGTACAAGAATCTCGAAGCCGCTGAGCCGAAGAACAACTTCACGATCTCCATCGTGGACGACGTGACCCATCTGTCTCTTCTCTCGGACGAGCACATCGAGACCGCTACTCCTTCCACCGTGGCTTGCCGTTTCTGGGGCTTGGGCTCCGATGGTACCGTCGGTGCGAACAAGAACTCCATCAAGATCATTGGTGACCATACCGATAAATACGTTCAGGCGTACTTCTCCTATGACTCCAAGAAGTCCGGTGGTGTTACGATCTCCGACCTCCGTTTCGGTGACGATCCGATCCGCGCTACCTATCTGGTCAACGCAGCGGACTTCATCTCCTGCTCCAACCAAGCCTATATCGACAAGTACGATATGATCGCGCCTCTGAAGAAGGGTGGTACCTTCCTCCTGAACGCGAACTGGAAGGCCGAAGATGTCGCCAACCACTTGCCAGCTGAGTACAAGCGTTTCATGGCCAAGAACGATGTGAAATTCTACATCATCGACGCCGTTAGCATCGCTGCTGAAATTGGCCTCGGCAACCGTACCAATACGGTCATGCAGTCTGCGTTCTTCAAGCTCGCCAACATCATCCCGGCCGATGAAGCCTCGGATTATATGAAGAAGGCAGCTTTGAAGTCCTATGGCAATAAGGGCGAAGACATCGTCAACATGAACTATGCCGCCATCGACCAAGGTATGGAAAAGATCGTCAAGATCGACGTTCCTGCAGAATGGGCCAACGCCGGTGACGACGAACCAGTCGTACGTGAAGTCCCTGACTTCGTCAAGAACATTGCCGACGTCATGAACGCACAAGCCGGTGACAGCTTGCCTGTTTCCGCCTTCCTCGACAACGTCGACGGCACCTTGCCGCAAGGCACCACCAAGTATGAGAAGAGAGGCGTCTCTTCCGTCATCCCACAGTGGATCCCTGAGAATTGTATTCAGTGCAACCAGTGTGCTTATGTCTGCCCACACGCAGTCATCCGTCCCTTCCTCCTCACCGAAGAAGAAGCGGCCAACGCACCGGAAGGCGCGACCACACTCAAGGGTATGAAGCCTTACGACAACTATCAATTCCGCATTCAGATGTCCGCTTTGGACTGCACCGGCTGCGGCTCTTGTGCAGCCACCTGCCCGGCGAAGACCAAGGCCCTCGTCATGAAACCCTTAGAAGAAGAGATGGATCAAGTCGAGAACTGGGAATACTTCATCCGGACTTCCAAGAAAGAGAACCCCGTCGGTCTCAACACCGTCAAGGGTACACAGTTCGCCGAGCCCTACTTCGAATTCAGCGGCGCTTGCGCAGGCTGCGGTGAGACCCCTTATGTCAAACTCGTCTCCCAGCTCTTCGGCAACCACATGCAGATTTCGAACGCCACCGGTTGTTCCTCGATCTACTCCGGTTCTTCTCCGTCTCAGCCCTACACCGTTGACGCAGATGGCAGAGGCCCTTCATGGACCAACTCCCTCTTCGAAGACAACGCCGAGAACGGCTTGGGTATCCACCTGGCTTACAAGCAGCTCCGCGCTCGTGCAACCGACGAATTAGACCAGCTGAAAGCCTCGGTCTCCCCTGAACTCCAGGCAGCGATCGACGAGTGGGAAAATACCAAGGGCGACGCCGACAAGAACATTGCCGCATCCGACAGCCTGGTCTCCGCACTCGAAGCCTATGAAGCCCAGAACGACGGCGAAAAAGCCCTGATTTCTCAGATCCTCACCGTCAAGAACTACCTCGCAGATCGTTCCACTTGGATCATCGGCGGCGACGGTTGGGCCTACGACATCGGCTACGGCGGTCTGGACCACGTCCTGGCAACCGGCGAGAACGTCAACGTCCTTGTCCTCGACACCGAAGTGTACTCCAACACCGGCGGTCAGGCTTCCAAGTCCACGCAGTTCGGCGCCATCGCAGAATTCGCAGCCGGCGGTAAGAAGCTCAAGAAGAAAGACCTCGGCATGATGGCCATGAGCTACGGCTACGTCTATGTCGCGCAGATCGCCATGGGTGCAAGCCAAGCCCAGACCCTCAAGGCAATCAAAGAAGCCGAAGCCTACAACGGACCTTCCCTGATCATCGCTTACTCCCCTTGTATCAACCATGGTATCAAGGGCGGCATGAAGAATGGTCAGCAACGCGAGAAGCTGGCCGTCCAGTGCGGCTACTGGCACCTCTATCGCTTCGACCCGCGTCTGGCCGAAGAGGGCAAGAACCCCTTCCAGCTCGATTCCAAGGAACCCACCGGTGACTTCACCGAGTTCCTCAAGCAGGAAGTCCGCTACAACTCCTTGTTCAAGAAATACGACACGGAGACCGTCGACGGCATCTTCGCCCACGCGAAGAAGATGGCTGACGAGCGTTACCAGAGCTACGTAGCCAAGGTAGGCGAGTAAGTCCATCCCCTAGACCAGCTAGCTCTCCCGGCCAAAGCCGCCTGTAGCTAGTCCATCCTTCAACCACCCCAAAGCCTCTGTTCTCTCGAACAGAGGCTTTTTGCTGGCTGGAATTATTTTCGCAGAAATACGAAAATAAACTTCTGCGAAAACTGCTACCGCAGAAGTGCGAATTTAAACTTCTGCGAAAACTGCTACCGCAGAAGTACGAAATTAAAGTTCTGCGGTAGTGGCCGGCGGCTGATAACCGTTCCCCGACGAAGGCCTGCGCACCAGCGTAGGCGCAAAGAGGTGGGGGTGATCAATTTTCTCACCGCCAATGAGACGAAGCAGAAGTTCTGCTGCCGTCTTACCAATATCGCCGATGGGCGAATGAACAGAGGTGAGAGGGACAGGAGCCATCGGAGCATATTTCGAATCATCAATAGAGACGATCGCTTGATCCTGGGGAATTCGACGCCCGCTATTGAGGAGCATATTTTCGTAAGCTAAAGCCACCTGATCGTTATAACAAACAACAGCAGAACAGTTCTTCAAGCGCTCCAGAATCGTGGGCTCCAAATTGTCGAAACGGGTGATATCCTCTGTGGTGTACCAAAAAACGTTGTGATCATCAAATGGCGTTTTGCTCTGCGCATGAGCACGCAAAATGCCCCGGTACCGATGATGACCCTGCAAGTCGTCGGATTTTAAGATCGCACCAATTTGTTCGTGCCGCAGATTGAGGAGATGGGAAGCAGCCAAGTAGCCGGCTTCGTTGTCGTCTAAAGCGACATTCGGGATGTCGACATCGCTGTAGCTGGCATGGATGGAGACCATGGGGAAATTTCGACGCATGAGGTCTTGGTAGAGATCGGTGTTGGGGCTTGGGAGAGCGCTTTTGGTGGGTTCTAGAATGATGCCATCCACGTTGTTGTTCAGCATTTTGAGGAGGAGTTCGCGCTCACGTTTGGAGGAGTTGCCAGTGGAGGCGAGCTGGACAGTGTAGCCTGCGCCGCTAAAGACTTCTTCTAATTCTTTGATGATGATGGGGAAGATGTAGTCGCTCAGATAGGTGACTAGGATACCGATGTTATGGGTGCGGATGTTGCGGCGGGCGACGGCTTTTTCGGTGACATAGGTGCCGCTGCCTTGTTTCCGAATGAGCAGGCCTTGCTCGACCAGGGCATCCATGGCTTTACGGACGGTCTGGCGCGAGACTTTGTATTTGTTGCAGAGTTGCGTCTCGGACTGGAAACGGTCCCCTACTTGCCATGAGCTGGTGAAAAGGGATTCGGCAATTGCTTCCTGTAGTTTTTCGAATTTGTAGCCACTGGCCATAGTCAGTACCTCGTTCTTGTGCGCTGGGGCGCGCGTTTTAGGGGTTTCGATTTTTATCGAATCTGAGCTTCGTTGTTTTTCCCTTGTGTTCAGTTCCTGAGCTCTATATAGAAATTATAGACAAGATTCCAACAACTTGCTAGCGGAGAGAAGAAATGTCTTATAGCTAGAACTTCGAAAGAAATATGATCAGGCGACTAAACGTATTATAATTATCTTGTTATTACATGGTATACCGTAGTGGAGTTGTTCGCTAGTGGATTGAAAAGTTGTCTGTTTAAAATGCAGAAAAAGGATGAATCAACAGATGATTGTGCGAAGTAAACAATTAAGACAAAGAAATTGTATAGAAAGGGTGGATTGACATTGTTATTTTGTCTGCATACAATTTAAAAAAAACAAGTCGAAACAGTACAAGAGATTATCCAGCTTGTTTTAGTGCTTGTTACATTTGCGAACAGGAAGCATTTTATTTTCGACGTTATATGAGGTTTATTGATGGCAAAATTGAAACTTTTGATATGAAAAGATTCTATCCAGGAAGTGAAATACATGAACAAATTCTCATCGTGATAGAAGATATTAAGAGGAATCACTCTTAAATTAAACAATTGGAATTAGATTTACCGAACAATTCGGATTTGAGCGTGATTATCTCAAAATAAAGAATGAGATAATGGAAGAGGAGACAAGATGAATTACCCCAAAACTATGAAAGCATTAGTTGCGTATTCACAGAACGACTATCGTTATATACCTAACTATCCTTCCCCAGTTTGTGGAGAAGATGACATAATTATAAAAGTAGAAGGCTGCGGCGTATGTGCTGGTGACCATAAGTGTCATCAAGGAGCAGTTATGTTCTGGGGTAATGATTTGCAACCTTCTTGGGTTAAACCACCATTTATTCCTGGCCATGAGTTTCTAGGTTATGTTGTTGAGATAGGACAGAACAGATCAAGCGATTTTGCCATTGGGGAGCGAGTTATAGCTGAGCAGATTGTTCCGTGCGGGAAATGCCGTTTCTGTAAAAGCGGTCAATATTGGATGTGCCAGCCTCATGATATGTTGGGATTTATGTATTATACGAATGGAGGCATGGCTGAATATTGCCGTTTGCCAGGGAATGCAATAGTTCACAAAGTGCCTCATGATATGCCACTTGAAAAGGCATTGTTAATTGAACCGTATGCATGCTCGAAGCATGCTGTGGATAGAGCAGATGTTACAGTTGAGGATATTTTGGTTATTTCAGGAGCTGGTACTTTGGGTTTAGGGATGGTTTCATATGCAAAAATGAGACATCCAAAAAAATTAATCGTGCTAGATATGCTTGATGACCGCTTAGATCTGGCAAAAAAATTCGGCGCTGACGAAGTCTGGAATCCCGGAAAGATGGATGTTGTTGATGCTATTTTGAATATTACAGATGGTTACGGTTGTGATAAATATATTGAAGCGACAGGTAATCCTGCAAGTGTTATCCAAGGAATGAACATGATTCGTAAACTAGGTACATTTATAGAGTTTAGTGTTTTCAGTAAAGAAACAAAACTTGATTGGTCGATAATAGGTGATAGAAAAGAATTAAATGTTTATGGATCACATCTTGGCCCATATTGTTATCCTTTTGTTATTGAAAATATCTATAATGGTAATCTTGCGACAGAGAAGGTAGTAACCAGTTCATTTCAACTTCAGGATTGGGAAAAAGCTTTTGATCACGCTGGAGGTGGTCAAGGAGACCTTAAGGTAGTGATTACTTTTAGTCAAGGCTAACGTGATTGAGAGCTGAGGGAGAAAAAGCAACCATTAACACCTGCTTATCTATAGGAAGTATAGGTATTATGAAAGAATATTTAATCGGATTGGACAATGGTGGAACAAATATTAAAGCAGTTATCTTTGATCTAAATGGGAGACAGATTTCACATGCCTCAATTAAAGCAGAAGTAATGACTCCAAAACCAGGATTTGCAGAAGAAGACATGGAGTTGATTTGGCAAAACAATTGTGAATGCGTAAAACGGGCATTAATAAAGTCAGGTATAAAGAATGATCAAGTTGCAGGATTAGCTATATCTGGGCATGGTAAAGGGCTATATGTCTGGGGGGGAGATAATAAATGTATATATAACGGTATTTCATCAATCGATAACCGGGCTTGGAAATATCCTGCCAAATGGAAGAAAGAAGGGTTATTTGACCGCTACTATGAAAACCTTTGTCAAGACTTGATCCCAAGCCAACAATTGTCGTTGCTAGCCTGGTTAAAAGACAATGAATTTGATATTTATAGTAAAATTAGGTGGATTTTCTCAGTTAAAGATTATGTTCGATTTCGGATGACATGCGAAGCATATAGTGAAATTTCTGATATATCTGGATCTGGACTGCTGAATGTGCGAACTCAGACATTTGACAAAACTATGCTAGATGATTTTGGAATTGGCGAAATATTCCACTGCCTTCCTCCGCTTCGCTTGTCATCAGAACAATGTGGAAGTCTTACAAAATCGGCATCAGAACTAATGGGACTTCCGGAAGGGCTTCCAGTGGCTGGCGGGATGTTTGATATTGATGCGTGTGCAATTGCAATGAAAGTGGTCGATTCGCAGGATTTGATTACAATTGCAGGTACATGGAGCATTAATGAGTATATATCAAAAGAACCGATAATAAATCGAAGTAATATATTGATGAATTCATTGTATGTTATTCCAGGGTATTATTTGATTGAAGAATGTAGTGCTACTTCTGCTGGTAATCTTGAATGGTATATTGACAACCTGTTAAAGAAATTGGATTTTAAAGGTTTTTCAAATGCATATCAATATATCGAGGCGAAGATCCAGACAACGAAAACAGAAGATAGTGAGGTCTATTTTCTTCCGTTCCTTTATGCATCTAATACCCATCCGTTAGGAAAAGGGGCGTTCATTGGAATAACATCTTTTCATGGAGAAGCAGACCTACTAAGAGCAATTTACGAAGGTGTGGTTTTTTCACATAAACATCACATTGAACGGTTATTGGAAACAAGGGATAAACCTACGGTCATACGCCTCGCAGGGGGTGTAACTAAATCACAGTACTGGAGTCAAATGTTTGCAGATATTCTTGACTATCCCATAGAACTGGTTCGCGATAAAGAGCTGGGAGCTTTAGGGGCAGCAATGGCAGCAGGTGTATCAGTGGGAATTTTTCGTGATTACTACGATGCCTCTCAGAAGATGACTTCTATTAATCATGTAATTGAGCCTGACCCAATTATGCATGAAAAGTATCAAAAAAAGTATGAGAAATACATTTCAATCTGTGAGGCTATGAATTCTATATGGGATTATTTTGACCATTGAATATATTTTTATGACTGCCGTCGTTGCATAGTAATGGAAATTAGACAATAAATATTGTGGAGATAAGGGCATATATGAGAACGGTTTTTTGGACTGACTATCGAACAAGCTATCAAGAGAATATTAGCGATAAGTTACGGCGTTTGCTGCTCCAATCGGATTTTGCGTCGCTTGATCTGAAAAACAAATACGTCGCGATCAAAATGCATTTTGGTGAGCTAGGCAACATGGCTTTTCTGCGGCCGAATTACGCCAAGACGGTCGCGGACCTAGTCA
>CAZCLL010000097.1:0-9989 GCA_964499555.1 uncultured Fastidiosipila sp. | reverse complement strand
CAAGGTCCCGTGCGCCGCTCTTCGCAAAGCGCTTGACTATACTACCAGCGCCTTTTAGCCTTGTCAACTGCTTTTCACTCCTTTTTTTGAAGTCTTCTGCTACTCGGCCGGGCGTCTCAAAGTATGTGCTAGCCATTATAGGCTCCTCCCCGCCATCGGTCAGTATCATTTAGAAGATAAGAGGCTCGTATAGTGATAGGGGCTGATCCGCTCGGGGGAATATCTACAGTGCTTGTTTCAGCAAATCTTCGCCGATTGCTTGGGTGTTCAACTGGAGCATTGAAGCACAGAAGATTCCCTTTCGTATAAAGCCAAACGATTGCGGAAGAGGCTGTAGATGATGGCGTTTGATGTCATTGAACACCGATTCAAAGAAATTCAAAGACACAAGGTACAGACAAAAAAAGTTATACGGATGCCTATTAATTAGATAATAAGTTTGATGGACAAAACTCGTCTCGATCCGAGTTTAACATGTTATCTATTGTTGAATTCTCTCGAAAATGACCCCCAAACATCCCGATCGGGGCGATTTTGCGGATATTTGACTCCGGTTTCCCTCGAAAACTCGTCGTCAGCTTAGATCCAGACGAGTTTTGTCCACTTAAACTAGTTATCTATTGCTTTTGCTCTACTAATTGCCCGATTCATCGGAAATTGCCCCGAATAAACAGCCGACACAAGAAATCGCCCCAGGCTAACCCCCAGGCCAAACAGCAAAATACGCTTTGGAGAGATACTCCAAAGCGTAAAAAACACAAGCGATACATTGTTGGAAGCCAGTGATAAACCTTAGTCTTCCTCATCCAGATTTACTTCAGGTTCCTCATACGCCTCTTCCGAAGGTGACTGAGCACTCTCCCGGATATGGCTCTCTTCGGCCTCGGCAATTTCTTCCAATTCATCCTCGGAAGTTTCCCGAACGACAGAGAACGCGCGGATTAAACCAGTCTGCGTGCGCATAATGCGGACACCCCTTGTACTTCTTCCCAAGACCGGAATCTCATCACCGGAAATACGGACGATCAAGCCCGACTCATTAATAATTAAGATCTCTTGCCCTTCTTCTAATAAAGAAGCACCGATCAAACGGCCTGTCTGTTCCGAAACCTTATAGGAGATCAGTCCCAGACCGCCGCGGCCTTGCGAACGATATTCCCCGGCTAAGGTGCACTTCCCGAAACCACCTTCCGTAACCATCAAGAGTTTATCTTCTTCCGAACGAACCGGCATTGCGCCAACGACTTCGTCATCACCGATCAACTTAATCCCGCGAACCCCTTGGGTATTTCTACCCATGGCGCGAATCTCTTTCGGTGCGAAACGAAGCGCTTTACCATTCGCCGTCACCACCATGATGTCTGAGTAATCTGGCAAGTGGTATACGCCAACCAAGTTGTCGTCTTCCAGAAGCTTAATCGCGATAATCCCACGCTTCGTAATATTCATGAACTGATCAAGCTCGGTGAGCTTCACCAAGCCCTTACGCGTGACAAAGAACAAAGCGCCTTCGAAGCCCACCTCTTCCGAGAGGTTGATCACGGTTTCAATCTTCTCCCCCGGATCCAATTGGAGCAAGTTGACAATCGCAGTCCCCCGCGCCTGGCGCCCAGCTTCCGGAATATCATAGCCTTTCAGCCTGAAGACTTTCCCCTTGGTGGTGAAGAAGAGCATGTAATCGTGGGTCGAATTCGTGAAGACATTCACAATGTAATCGTCTTCCCTCGTCTGCACACCGGTTACCCCGCGCCCACCACGATGCTGTTGCGTATAGGTGCTGAGCGGCGTGCGCTTGATATAGCCAAAGTGCGTCAAGGTAATGACCACCGTTTCTTCACGAATCAGTGATTCATCAGTAATGCCTTCATCCCCGAACGGATCAATGGTGGTTCGACGCTCATCGGCATACTTCGCTTTCAAAGCAAGCAATTCGCCTTCAATGATGTCAATCAGCATGGACTCATTGCTTAAGACATCTCGGTAGTACGCTATTCTTTCGTTGAGCTGAGCGAACTCTTCTTCTAAACGATTTCTCTCTAAACCGGTCAAACGACCCAAACGCATGTCAACAATGTGTTGGGCTTGGCGATCCGAGAAATCGAAACGGGCAATCAAGCCGGTTTTTGCAATTTCTTCGGTTGCCGAAGACCGAATAATCCGGATGACCTCGTCAATATTGTCAATCGCAATCCGGAGGCCTTCCACAATGTGGCGACGCGCCTCCGCCTTCTCGAGATCGAAGCGAATCCGTCTCGTCGTGACATCCTTCGAGTGATCGATGAAATATTGCAAAGCCGATTTCAAGGTCAGCACTTCCGGCTTGAAGCCCCCATTATCTGCGGGGACTAGAGCCAAAAGATTCGCATTGAAATTATCTTGAAGCTGCGTGTTCTTATAGAGCTGATTCAGCACCAAATTGGCATTGGCATCCTTGCGGAGTTCAATCACAATGCGGACCGCTTCATCACGGGCTGATTCATCACGAAGATTGGAAATCCCTTCGACGCGTTTCTCCTTGACGAGCTCCGCGATCCGTTCAATCAGGCGTGCTTTATTCACCTGGAAAGGCAGATCCTTCACCACGATGCGTTGACGGCCGGAGGTCAATTCCTCAATCTCCGCATTGGCACGGACGACAATTTTCCCACGTCCCGTCTCATAGGTTTCACGGATCCCTGCGGTACCCAAAATCGTCGCACCGGTCGGGAAATCAGGGCCTTTGATAAAATCCATCAAGTCACGGACACTTGCATCCGGCTGACGCATCAGATGGATGGCTCCATCAATCGTTTCCCCCAGATTGTGCGAGGGAATATTTGTCGCCATACCGACTGCAATTCCGGTCGAACCATTGACCAAGAGATTCGGGAAATGCGTGGGCAAGACCACGGGTTCCATCTCATGCTCATCGAAGTTCGGCTTGAAATCGACCGTGTTCTTATTGATATCGCTCATCATCTCCAGAGCGATTTTCGTCAATCTGGCCTCGGTATAACGGTAGGCAGCCGGCGGGTCACCATCGCGTGAACCGAAGTTGCCGTGACCGTCCACGAGCGTATGCCGCTGCGAAAAATCTTGGGCTAGACGTACCATCGCATCATAAACCGAAGCGTCACCGTGCGGGTGATAGTGACCCAGCACTTCACCAACCACCGTAGCCGATTTACGGTACGGTTTATCAGGCGTCAACCCCTGTGTCATCATCGAATAGAGGATGCGCCGGTGCACCGGTTTCAATCCATCTCGTGCATCAGGTAGCGCGCGATCCGTAATCACGCTCATTGCATAATCAATGAACGCGGTCTTCATCTCCTCTTCGAGTATGACGGGAATTACGTTGTCGACATTACTTTGAAACAGCTCATCAGCGGCTCTCGACTGCTCGGTCTGATGGGCATTAGGTTTGCTCTCTTCGGCCATGTACTTCCTCCGGAAAATCAATCACTCAATTATATCACATGAGCGGCTTTTTCCCCGGGGTTCCGGCCTTGCGCGGGTAGGCCGCAGGTGTTTTCTTCGTCTTCTTGATCTCCAAAATGACTCGCTCACCTTGGCCAAAGGGAAGCGCCGCGACTTTCATCCCCAAGAGCTTGCCACCCAGTACTTCCAGTGCCCGCCCCGCTGACTCTACGTCTTCCGTAGGCCCTTTCATCGCCAAGAAGCGACCTTGGGCTTTGGCCAAAGGAAGGCATAGTTCCAGTAAAACCGGTAAAGGGGCAACCGCCCTGGCTGTAACCAGGTCGAAGCCTTCGCGGTACACAGGATTTCGTGCGGCTTCCTCCGCCCTGGCATGGATCGCAGTGATCCCTTCCAGGCCTAAGGCCGTAACGGTCTCGTTCAAAAAGCGCACGCGTTTCTGCAACGAATCCAGGAGCACAACGGTCAAATCCGGCCGCATAATTTTGAGCGGGATTCCCGGAAACCCTGCGCCAGATCCGACATCGATGAGCCTCATAGGCCCGACGCCAACATAAGGCAGAAGCGTCAGACTGTCGATGATGTGTTTACTGTAGAAACCCTTGGCATCTGTGATGGCCGTGAGATTCATCTGCTCGTTTGTGACGAGGACAAGTTCGGCATAACGGGTCAATACGTCGATTTGTTTCTCCGAAAAGGTCATCGCATCCGACGTAACGAGCAGCTCTCGGATCTCTTGAACGGTTTCTGTATTCATGATGGGTGCGCCTCCAGATACACAAGTAATACCGCAATATCCGCAGTGAGGTTCCCCGAGGCCGGCCAGGCGCGGCTGGCCTGGCCCACATTCTGCGGCCTTATGGCCAGTAGTTTTTGCCGGGCTTCCAAGCGGAGCGCCGTGATCTTGCCGTAATCGAAGTCTTCCGGCAATTTCTTTGCTTCCATCTGGCGGAATTTGGCAATGCGCCTCTCTTCCATACGAATATAGCCTTCGTATTTAATTTCGTTCTCAACTGCCGAGGCCAACACAAAATTGTCCGGATCAATCAAGGGGTCAATTGCGACAAGCGAAAGATAGGTAATTTCCGGTCGCTTCAAGAGCCAGGCCAAGGTCGTGCCATTGTCCAATGCGGTGCTCCCCTTCGACTCCAGGAAGGCATTGACTTCCGGACTAGGGGAAACTTTCTTCTGGCGAAGTCTACTCACTTCGGCTTCCAAACTTTCCTTATGGGCCAAAAACGCCTGATACTGTGTCTCTTCCAAAAGGCCAACCTGAGCGCCGATCGCAGAAAGCCTCAGATCCGCATTATCCTGACGCAAGAGCAGACGATATTCCGCGCGGGAAGACATCATGCGGTAGGGTTCCGAAGTGCCTTTGGTGACGAGATCATCGATCAGGACGCCAATGTAGGCTTGGGAACGATCGAGGATCAGTGGCTCTTTGCCTTGAAGACTCAAGGCCGCATTCACCCCAGCAACAAGCCCTTGCCCAGCAGCCTCTTCGTAGCCTGACGTACCATTGATTTGTCCCGCAGCAAAGAGGCCGGAGGCGGCTTTGGCCGAAAGATCAGCCCGCAAGCAACGAGGATCGAGGCACTCATATTCGATCGCGTAGCCGATGCGCTGGACTGTGGCCTCTTCAAGCCCCGGAATCGTGTGGAGAAAGGCGACTTGAATTTCCTCCGGCATCGAGGAAGAGAGGCCTTGCACGTACATTTCCTCGGTATCCGTGCCGGTGGGCTCGATGAAGAGCTGGTGGCGCGTGCGGTCCGGGAACTTGACCACTTTATCCTCGAAACTCGGGCAGTAACGCGGTCCGACACCCTCGATCTCGCCGGAATAAAGCGGCGAACGATCCAGATTTTGCCGGACGATGTCGTGCGCTGGCTGGCCCGTCCAGGTGATGTAACAAGGCAGTTGCCCCGCACGAGGCGGCGTGAAGGTCTTGTCGTAGTGGAAGGAGAAAGTCCAGGCCTCCTCATCCCCATCTTGGACATCTAGACGCGAAAAATCTAGGCTGCGCCGATTGATGCGAACCGGAGTGCCCGTCTTGAAACGCTGCAGAGGTAGGCCGATGGCACGAAGCGAGTCCGCCAGCCCTTTCGCAGCATATTGGTTATCCGGACCACCTTCGTAAGATGTTTCACCGATGATGATCCGAGCATCTAAGTAGGTGCCGGTGGTCAGAATGAAGCGCTTGGCCAAATACACGCCGGAGGTCTTGCTCAAAACGCCTTCCACGACGACGCCCTCCTCGGTCGTTCGGCCGAGAAGTTCAATGATTTCCGCCTGGCGCAGGTCCAAGCCCTCTTCTTGCTCCAGAATTTGCTTCATCCGGATTTGGTAGTGACGCCGGTCGATTTGGGCGCGTGGTGCGTGAACGGCAGGGCCCTTCGAGCGGTTCAGCATCCGAAATTGGATGCCACATTCGTCCGCAACTTCGGGCATTTGGCCGCCTAGCGCAGCAATCTCGCGCACAATTTGGCCTTTCGCTGACCCGCCAATGTTCGGATTGCAGGGCAAGTTTGCGACCGCATCCAGACTTAGGGTGAACAAAATGACTTTGAAACCAAGCCTACCTCCGGCCAAAGCGGCCCACAACCCCGCATGCCCCGCACCCACAACCGCAATGTCGTAGTCGCCTGCTAGGTAATACTTTTTATTTTGAAGAAGTTCCTCTGCACTTCTCATCTTCTGCCTACTTTCCTATGCAAAACCGCGAGAAAATCTCCTCGACCATTTGCTCTGATACATCTTCGCCGGTGATCTCCCCTAAGATCTCCAGCCCCTGCCGAATGCCTGTTGCCACAATGTCCGAGGGGAGCCCTCCAAAGTCCCGCTCCAAGTCCCGGAAAACCTCCAGGGCCTCCTCCAGCAGCCTCTGTTGTCTGGCCGAAGTCAGCACGAGGTCTGTCCCGCTGCTGTTCCCTAAACTTTCGAAATAGCCCGCAATTGTTTCCCTCAGCTCGTCAAGCCCCCAAGATTTCGTCGCACTGATCAAGATCGTGCGCAGCAAACGCTCGTACTTTGCTTCCAGGGTTTGGAGCGTTTCCTGCCATTCCGACGAGTCGGTGAAGCCATCCGCCAGATCGATCTTGTTACATAATAAGAGAAAGGGCGTCTCGTTCTCACCGATCAGCAGCTCCACTTTCGCCGTAATTTCGGCCGGCTTCTCTGCCGTCACAACGAGCATCAAGAGGTCCGCTTCATCGCGCCTTTTCTTGGAGCGGTCGACCCCGATTTGCTCGACAAGGTCCTCACTCTCGCGGATCCCGGCTGTGTCCACGATGGTCAGCGGAATTCCCGCCATGTCCAGCGCCAGCTCAATGCTGTCGCGGGTCGTTCCCGCCACTTCCGTGACAATCGCTCGTTCTTCACCGGCCAACGCATTCAGCAGCGATGATTTCCCCACATTCGGCTCACCCAGTAAGACCACCTGCATTCCCTCCCGCAAGATGCGCCCTTGGCGATTTCTTGCAGCAAGTTCTTCCAGTTTCTGCCGAATCTGGCGAAGGCTCTCAGCAGCCCCCTCGTCATTCCCAGTAAAATCGTCGTATTCCGGATACTCAATCGCAACTTCTAGAGCCGCCAGCAATTGATAACTCAGGTCTCTGATTTCCGCCAAGAAATGCCCCGTATTCCCTTGCAATTGGCGAACCGCTGCCTTTTGTTGTCTTGCGGTATCCGCTTGGATCATCGCCATCACAGACTCCGCCTGAGCCAGATCCATCTTGCCATTCAAGAAGGCCCGCTTACTAAACTCCCCCGCCTCAGCTGGGCGGCAGCCAGCCTGTAAAACCAGCTCCATCAGCAAACGACGCAAAGCCGGCCCGCCATGAATTGACAACTCCACTTGCTCATCACCCGTGTAGGAGTGAGGCCTGCGAAAACGCGTAAGAACACACTGGTCGATGGCTTTGGCCGGAGCATCCAACTCATGAACGTAGCCAAAAGCCGCCTGGTACCCCGCCATCTCTTCCACCGTGCGTTTCTTGACCAAAGCCGGAGCTTCCACATGCGCCTCCCCACGCGGCAAAGGGCCAAACGTGAAAATTCGGTCGACCAAACGGGCCGATCCCTCCCCGGACACCCGAAGCACTTGAAGCCCCGACGCACCGGGTGGGGTGGCAAAAGCCGCGATGATTTCGCTCATCTTCTTAGTCCTCACTTCTAATCAAAAAACTTCCTGCCACAAGCGAACAGGAAGTTTCGTACAGGTCTGTCATTGCTCTCCATGTCCCAGCAGGAAATTACACCTGCTCATCGTCATTGGAGAACTTTTCATCCTCATAGGCCAAGTCGATCACGACATAGCGGTTCGGCTCATCGCCTTCGCTATAGGTAACTACACCCGGGAAAGACTGCAAAACTTCATGCACCACTCGGCGCTCAGCCGAACTCATCGGGGTCAACTCATAAGCTTGCTGGGTTCTCACTGCTCTTTGTGCGGTACGAAGTGCCAAGCTGGACACACTATCTTCGCGTTTGGCCTTGTAGCCACCGATGTCCAACGACACGCGCATACGAGAATGTGTACTGCGATTCGCCACGAGCGAGCAAAGATACTGCAACGAATTCAAGGTCTCGCCTCTACGGCCAATCAAAATCCCGCAGTCATCCCCATCAATGGTCGCAAGGATCCGGTTATCTTCCGAGGTGACCTTCACTTCGTTAACCTCAGACAGCCCAAACCCATCCAGAATCTTCTGTAAGAAGTCCCGGATCGCCTCTGTTGCTACCTGTTCTTGCTCTTCCTCGCTAAGGGCTTCTTCCGTCGTTTCTGCTTCGGCCGAATCCCCTTCAGTCGTATCTACTTCCGTCGTTTCTTCTTCGGTTTCTACTTCTTGGCTTGCGGCTACAGGGGCCTCCGCAACTGCTTCTACTGTTTCTTCGAGAGCCGCTTCAACGACAGGTGTTTCTTCGGCTGGTGCTTCTTCGGTCGCTACTTCGGCGGGAGCCACGGCCAATTTCGTAACCCTAACCTTCGCCTTCGCACCTAAGCCCAAGAAACCACTTTCCTCTTCCAAAACCTCGATCGTAACCTGATCTTCCGTCGTCTGTAGTTCCTCCAGCGCCTTACGCACAGCCTCTTCCACAGACTTCCCATTTGTCACAACAGAATTGTTCATGTATTTACCTCAAGTATACCTTAAATCAGAAGCTTCAATTCGAAGTTCTGCGTCTCTTCTTCTTGGTCTTCTGTTCTTCTTTTTCGGCCAAAGCCTTCTTCTCACTGTTCACCCGAGCCAGCACTTCCGCCTCGTATTTCGCATCCGCTTCCGCTTGGCGAGAAGCCATTGGCTTCGTATAAATCGTATCCAGAAGCCAGGACTGCCCAATACCCATGATGCTACCGATAATCCAGTAGAGCGACATCGCCGCAGGCATGGTAAAGGTGAAGAACAAAGTCATAATCGGCATCATGTACGTCATCGACTTCATCGACTGACTCGCAGCATCCGGCACTTCCGCCTGTCCGGCCAAAGCTGGATTTTTCCGCTCCGCTTCCTTCTGCTCATCCGTCTTCTTCGTCGTATTCGCTAGTGTCTTCTGTGAAAACCAGGTCTGCAAAATGGTAAGCCCAGTCGCCAGAATAGGCAAAATCATCAGCGGCAAATACGTAGACATTTGCTCGCCGAAGAGGAGCGAAGGATTAATCGTAGGCGTCAAGCCTAAGTTCAAACCTAAGAAATTGAGGTCCATCAGATCGGTCACACGCATCAAGCCCTTGTCTACGACTTCCGCCAATACTTGCGGATTTGCATGCAAGGCTTGCATGACCGGAATGTTCATGGTTGTAATGTTATTGACTGCTGCTTCACTTAAGAGTCCGTGCCCCACCAAAAGATTGCCGATCGCTGTCAGGTTCTCAGCAGAAACTTGCATAATGTAATGCATCGGGCCGGAAATAATACGATAGACCGGCCAAATCAAGACCAAGGTCAACAGGGAAGGCAAACAGCCACCAAAAACGGAAACATTATTCTTCTTATAAAGCTCCATCTGCGCTTCGCTATAGCCTTGCTTGTCATTGCCATAGGCGCGCTGGAGTTCTGCGAGCTGCGGCTGCAAAGCCCGCTGCTGCAAACTGGATTTATGTTGCTTCACGCTAAACGGGATCATGATGCCGCGAATCAAGATCGTAAATAAAATGATGGAAACACCATAATTATTGAAGATACTGTAGATAAAACGGATGATAATACCAAAAAGCGAATACAGCGGATCCAGTAGGGATAAACTGACGATCGGTAAGGTCATGGAGAAATCCTCTCTCTTCTAATCAAGCGGATCATAGCCGCCTCTTCTGTTGAAGGGATTGCAACGCAAAATTCGCCAAAGGGCTTTGGCCCCGCCCTTTACTACACCGTATTTCTCCAAAGCTTCGATAGCATAGGTAGAGCAGCTCGGTTGAAAAATGCATTTCCCGTAGCCCAGAGATGGTGAAATCCCACGCTGATAGACACGAATGAGTTTAATCAGCAGTTTCTTCATCAGTTCTCTCGGCTCTCCGGTCGGCAAGCAGTTTCTCCTTCTGGAGGAGTTTCCGAAGATCCTCACGAATCTGGGAA
>CAZCLL010000096.1:0-9991 GCA_964499555.1 uncultured Fastidiosipila sp. | reverse complement strand
TATCCTATCATATAGAAGCATTTTGTACAAGTTTTAGATGCTACTAAGTACTAGAGCCATGAAGAAGAAGCCTAGGGCGAACATGGCGGCGAAGGTGAGGAAGACGTTTCCGTAGTTAACGTCGAAGGCTAAGATGTTGACGGTCATGAGGATTACGATTTGGATGACGCTGATGAAGGTGACGCCGGTGATTTTGCCGAAAAAGATGGCTAAAGGGGGCGTCGGGGTGGTTTTGAGGCGGGCTAGGGTGTGGCCGCGGCGCTCGTCGTCGAAGTAGCCGTAGGTCATGGTGGCGACGTAGGCTAAGATTAGGGTGAGCATGGTGACGCCGAAGTAGTCGTAGGCGCCGCCGGTGTCGCGGCCGTCGAGGCCTGTGAGGTGGACGTAGGTGTTGTCGGACGGGGGCAAAATGAGGGAGGGGTCGATTTTGCCTTCTTGGGCGAGTTTTCCCAGGGACATGGCGAGTTGGTATTTGTCGGCGAAGACTTCGAGGAAGCTTTTGAGGACCATGGTTTGGCTGCCGCCTTGCTCGTTGTCGAGGAAGGTGATGTTGTTTTCGCTGAGTACGATGTAGCCGGCGAGGTCGCTGTTCTTGGTTTTGGCCAAAGCCGCCTCTTCCGACATTTCCTCGAGTTTGATGTAGTCGTAGGTTCCGATTTGGTCTTTGAGGGTTTGGGCGATGGTTTGGTCTTGGGTGACGAGGCCGTAATGGGTTTCGTCAAATTCGATGCTTGAATCGAACTGGAGTTGGAAGGCGTTTGACAAAAGGATGATTAAGAGGATGGGGAAAAGGACCATCAAGGCCCAAATCTCAGGCGTCCGGGCTCCTTCCCGCAGTTCTTTACGAATGAAGTTCCATAACATATGTGGGGCCTCCTAATCGCGCAGCTGCTTGCCGGTGAGGGCTAAGAAGATGTCTTCGAGGTCGGGTTTTTTGGTTTCGATTTCGTGGATGGTGAGTTTTCGCTCGGAGAACCAGCTGATGATCTGATTGAGGTTATCGATGGTGCGATCGGATTCGATTTGGATTAGGGTGCGCTCTTGGTTGATTTTTTTGACGCCGGGTACTTGGCTTAAGGAGTCTTGGTCGATGGCTTCACCTTCTTGGAGACGGAGCTCCAGGAAATTGGAGTCTACGATGATGGCCTGGAGCTCCTCTAGAGAGCCGTTGGCGATGATTTTGCCCTGGTCCATGATGGCGATCCGGTCGCAGAGTTCTTGCGCTTCTTCCATATAATGAGTGGTGTAAAGGACGGAGGTACCTTCACGATTGGCCTGATGGATGGCTTCTAAGATGTGGTTGCGCGATTGGGGGTCAATGCCGACGGTGGGCTCGTCCATGATGATGAGTTTGGGGCGGTGGACCATGCCGCAGCCGATGTTGAGGCGGCGCATCATACCGCCGGAGAATTGCTTAACGCGTTTTTTCCTTACGTCTGTGAGGCCGATGAATTCCAAAGTGCGGTCGACGGCTTCTTTGAGTTCTTTGCCGCGAAGGCCGTAGAGGCCGCCAAAAAAGGAGAGGTTTTCTTCTGGGGTGAGCTCTTTATAGACGGCGATATCTTGGGGGACGACGCCCAACATTTGTTTGACTTGGGCGGAGTTTCCGTTCATCTTCTTCCCTTCAACGATGACGTCGCCTTCGTAGTGGGTGATGAGACCGGAAATGATGTTGATGGAGGTGCTTTTGCCTGCGCCATTGGGGCCTAAGAGGCCGAAGATTTCGCCTTCGTTCATATCGAAGCTGACGTTGTCGACGGCGGTGATGTCTTTGAAGCGTTTATAGATTTTCTGGACTTCGAGTATTTTCATGGGGTTCTCCTTCACGTTTGCTTGCGTGGATGGTTTGACGGGCTTTCTTGCTAGCTGTCTTTAGTATGAAGGAGTTTTTTCCATGGCCAAAGTGCCCTCCGATCGATTGTTCGCAAGAGGGTCTATGACTTTAGTCATGAAGGGGCTGTGGCGTTTGGGATGGCGGCAGGTGCTGTGTTCGGGCTCGCGGCAGGCCGCTAGTGTTGCTTGAGCCAGGCGATGGCAATTTGGGTGCGGTGGCTCAGTTGGGTTTTTGCCAGAATGCTGGAGATGTGGTTTTTTACGGTGCCTTCACTGAGGAAGAGTTTTTCGGCGATTTCTTTATTGGAGAGTCCCTGCGCAATTTGCTCGCTGACCTCAAGTTCACGGGGCGAAAGCTCCTGGAAGCTGGTTTTGGTTTCGCCTTTTGGGGTTTGGTGTTGCTGAAGGGTTTGGCGAATTTTGCCCATGGCTTCTGGCCCCAAAACGTTTTGGCCGCAAGCGATTTGGCGGATGGCTCGGATGATTTCTTCGGGTTTTGCGTTCTTCAGAATGTAACCCGCCGCCCCGAGATTGATGGCGGAAATGACGTAGCGGTCCTCGTCAAAGGTTGAAAGGACGAGGACTTTGCTTCGCTCTTCGGGGCTCATTTTTTTCAGAGCGGAGATGCCGTCCTCCGGCTCCATGCGCATGTCAAGCAGGAGGACGTCGGGGGCTTCTTTTTTCATCAGAATGCTAGCTTCACCACCGTGACTGCCGGTGGCGACGACTTCTAGATCGTCTTCTAAGCCGAGAAGGAGGCTCATGGTTTGCCGGATTAAGGCATCGTCGTCGACGATTACGATCCTGATTTTTTGTGGGTTCATCTTCTCTCCTTCTTAGTCTGTGGTGGTTTTGGCTTCGCTTTCTGATTCGTCAACTGGGGTTTGGGCAAAGGGTAATAAGGTGGTGATTCGCATACCGGAGCTCCCGTCTGTGAGGAGGAAGCCGCCCAGTTTGGCGGCGCGCTCTTCCATGCCTAGGATGCCTAAGCCTTTGGTGCTAAGGTCGGAGCCGATGCCGTTGTCTTTGACTTCGAGGCGGACTCTTTGGGCGAAGACATCCAGGCGACAGCTGACTTGGCTGGCATGGCTGTGTTTGGCGGCATTGGTTAAGGCTTCTTGTAGATTCCGCTGGAGGACATTCCATTGGATGGGGCTGATCTTCGAGGTGTCCCCAGAGGTCAGGAGACTGGTTTGCATGGCGGTTGTTTTGCTGAATTCATCGAGGATTTGCTTGAGTCTGGAGAGGCCCATTTCTCGTGGCTCGGGTTTCACTTCACGCAAGACTTGGCGGATTTGCAGGGTTCCCTGGCGGATAATGTCCTTAGACGAGGAGAGGAGTTCGGCGGCTTTGGCCAAATCATGATCCAATAAACGCTCCGCTAACTCCAACTGCAGGAGTGCGCCGGTGAGGCTGTGACCCACTAAATCGTGGATACGCTGGCTCAGGTCGTTCCGCTCCTCGAGACGCGAAGCATATTGCATTTCTTCCTCGAGCTTGGCCTGCTCATCGATCCGCTGGAGGTACTGGCTGTTCATTTGCTGGGTTTTCACGAGGCGGTCCTCGAGGGCCAGGGCTCTTTGCTGCTCATAGCGGATCAGGTAGTGGACCAGGTAGTAGGCGGCCAGGAGGAGGGCTAAGGTGAGGCGGTGTTCTTGCGGCCAAAGCAGCAGAACCGGCAGAGCGAGCAGCCAGAAGTACAGCGAAAAGTGGCTACCCAGAAGCCTGATGGCAAGAATTAAGAGGCCTACGATGATGCCCCGCACATAAAGCTCGGGCTGATTCATGATCTGGAGCGCGAAACTTACGAGAAAGATTGCATCAATGAAGGCTAAACGAATCATTATTGGCCACTTACCTTTTGCACGCGATGGAGGGTAATTTCTCGGATAAAGTCGAGGGGGATGGGGCGGTCCCAGGGAAATTGGATGGCGCCTTTTGAGTATTTGTAGCCTTCTTCGTTGAGGCGCCCCTCGAAATGCTCGACGGCTTCGGGCGTGGGATAGAGGCCTAGGTGATTCTTGTTCCAGGCAAAGTGGATGAGGTTCTGTTTCCAGACAAAGGTGGGCATTTGGTACTTGATGGCTTCTGTGGCTTGGGGCGCCGCGTTGTGGATGATTTCCCTAATTTGTTGCAGGATGTCGCGATAGGCCTCGGGTTGACTTGCGATATAGTAGTCGATGGTTTGTGGGGCTTGGGTGGGTTGGGTGGGCTGGGTCTTGTCCATGGGTGCCTCCGTGGGTGCCTCGGTGGGTGATTCTGTGGGTGTTTATGTGGGTGTTTCTGTCTCCCGTCGTGTGATTTTTTGGGGTTGCTATGCATTAGTTTCCGCTTGTGCTTCTCCCATTTTACGCCAAATGCTCGCTGGGTGGGGGCTTGTTGAATGGCGGGGTTAGGAAATGATGTGGTGAGGCTTGGAAATGCTTTCTTTCTCATCAGAAGCACGGAAGAGCCAGAGGGAAAGGATATCAACGGAATGAACGGACGAATACGAGTGTTTCTTCCGTCCAAGCATGGGACTCGGTCGAGGGGTGGGGGCACCTTGCTATGACTTTTTCTTGCTGCTGAGCAACAAACCATAATTATTTACGTCGATGCGTGGCATATGTGGACAATCACGCAATAATTGCGTATAATTATCTAGAAATAGATGCAATAATTGCGCATCAATAATGATCACAAGTGCATTTATTGCATCAATAGGACCACTAAAACGCAATTACTTGATTCGCTATGGAGAAAATACAAATGATTTTGAAAGAACTTAGACTATCAAAAGGCTTGACTCAGAAAGACGCTGCCAAATACTCACAAATGCCACTCAGAACGTATCAGAACTATGAGAACGATACGAGCAAAGAAGGAACAATCAAATATCTCTATTTGTTCGATAAGTTAACTTCTTATGGCTTCATTGATGAAGAACACGGTATGCTTACTGTAGACATGATTAAAGAGGCTTGTCATGACGTGTTTACCCAGTATGATATTTCGTATGCTTACCTTTTTGGTTCGTATGCTAAGAACTTGGCGCATGAAAAGAGTGATGTTGATTTACTCATATCAACAACGGTTTCTGGCCTAGACTTTTATGGTTTGGTTGAAAAGTTGAGGAGAAAATTGAAGAAAACCGTGGATCTCTTAACAATCAATCAGTTGATTGATAACCTAGAACTACTTGACGAAGTTTTGATGAATGGAATGAAAATCTATGGATAAGCAGAAGAACAACAAATACTACATCGGGAAAATATAAAAAAACTTACTGAAGAATACAAGATCAATAATGCTCATATTCCGTGGGTAAGCATCATAGGCCTTCGAAATCGCATCGTTCATGAATATGGGAAAGTCGATCTCAAAATTGTGTATGACACGGTAAAAAAAGATATTCCTTATCTTGTGTCAATTATGAAATTGCTGGAATAACTTTATTAGATCTTGGAGAACCCGCACAGCAACTTCCTCCTACCTAACAAACAAACCTATTCAACAGTTGTGAAGAAGGAAATTCCCAGATAAAAAGCTTCTATATGCAACATCATAGAAAAGGAGTAATCATATTTTTCTGATCGTTTTCCACCTTTAAATCAAAAATGTATTATCTTATAGATCGTCTTTCCAGTATACTCGCCTTCTTCTAGCGAAGCTTTTTCAACAGAATCAGTTAGGATGAATTCATTTAACCAATACACAAAAGCCTCTCCTGCATAACTCAGACTTGGCTCATTATCGTCGTCGGCAAAATCATTTTCTACAGGATCAGGGTAAAACCAATATTGATGCTTGTTAGATGGATCAGTAAGCCACTCTAGAAATTTTTCCTGATAAAATTTTATGTTTTCTTCCACATAATCAGGCACGTTGGCTAACTCTTGAAAGAAATGAAAGTCAAGTATTACCTTTTTCATATTTACCTCGATTCAGCGACCGACATTCCTCTCTACTGCGAAGTTTGGTTTATTGGGAACAGCCGTAGCGTTGAGAGAAGAATATTATTAATATTACTTGTTAATTATACTCTCTAGTAATATAGATAACAACTTGTCCGTACGACACATTTCTTTACATCTGGCGATTAAAAAAAGAACCATCCTCCCTCCCCACTTCAGAGGCTGCAAAGATTTTTTCATTAATTTTTTGTGAAGGGGTTGACTTAAACTTAGCTTTAAGTTGTACCATTTACTCGAACTCATAGTTTATGAACAACAAAAGGTTTTTGAAGATTCAAGGAGGAACCAAAAATGACAAATGAAACATACACATTAGCAAATGGCTTAGCGATTCCGAAACTCGGACTGGGCACTTGGCTTTTGGATGATCAAACTACAGCCCAAGCTGTCGAAGATGCCATTGCGATCGGCTATCGTCATGTCGATACTGCACAAGCTTACGGCAACGAAGCTGGCCTTGCAGAGGGTGTTCGCAAGAGCGGTGTAAAACGTGAAGAGATTTTCGTCACCAGCAAGATTGCGGCAGAAATTAAGACTTATGAAGCAGCTGCGGCTTCGATTGATCAATCGCTGGAGACAATGGGTTTTGATTACCTAGACCTCATGATCATTCATAGCCCCCAGCCTTGGGCGGAAGTCAATCAGTCTGAGAATCGTTACTTCGCTGAAAATGTGGAAGTATGGAGAGCTTTGGAAGATGCTTATAAGGCTGGTAAGGTAAAGGCGATTGGTCTCTCGAACTTCCTTCAGGAAGATGTTGAGAACATCTTGAACAACTGCACGGTAAAGCCGATGGTAAACCAGATTCTGGCTCATATCACGAACACACCTTTGGAGCTGATTGAATTCTGCCAGAAGAATGATATTTTGGTCGAAGCCTACTCCCCGATCGCTCATGGTGCTGTTCTGAATAACCCGGAAGTCAAAGCCATTGCGGACAAGTATCAAGTCTCGGTTGCGCAATTGTGCCTGGCTTATGATCTTCAACTGAACCTGGTGGTTATCCCCAAGACAGCTAACCCGGCTCACATGAAGAACAATACTGAGCTGAACTTCACGATTCGTGAGGAAGATATGACAACGTTGAAGAACCTGGATCGTATCACGGATTATGGTGATCACCGTGACTTCCCCGTCTTTGGCGGAAAAATGTAAGGCTCACCACACGTGAATCCTTACCTTATATAAGTCGTCTCTGACAAATGATGGAAAAAAAGCACAGCTTGCCAAACAGGCTGTGCTTTTTTCATTTTGAAGATAGTAGTCAGCTCGGGCAAAAGGCTGGTACAATACGGCACAAGATGAGCTTGTGAAAAGACAAGTAGAATGTGAGGTAGCGCATCATGCTGATATCAACCCGGGGTCGCTACGCCTTGAGAGTAATGATTGATTTGGCCTTGAACCAGGGCGAGAATTGGGTGCCTTTGCGGGAGATTACCGAGAGACAAGATGTATCAGAAAAATACTTAGAGAACATTGTTCGTCCACTAAGCAAGGCAGGGCTTCTCGAAGCCTGGCGCGGCAAAGGCGGTGGCTATAAATTAGCCCGTGAACCAAAAGCATATCCGGTCAGCGAAATTTTGCACCTGGTCGATAGTTACCCTTATGTGGTCGCTTGCCTCAGTGAAACACCCAATACCTGTCAAAGAGCCCCGATCTGCAAAACCCTTCCCATGTGGCAAGACCTGCAGAATCGCCTTGATCACTATTTTACCCAACTCACCATCCAGGATTTGGCCGCTGATGACTTCGATTTCGAAACCTTAGATTTCAGCTGAAAAGCAGCTGCAGCAGTAAGAAGCAAGGGCCAATCCTCGCCAGCCGGCGAAAACGAGGAACTTCTTAGGCAAATGTACCGAAATTCTTTTTAATCTGCTGAGAAATTTAGGGGATGAAAGGCTCGTTTTCGCCTTGACACCTCTCGGAAAGATTGCAATAATTTTCACCAACCTACTAACATAGTAGGAAATTGCTTCGAGGAGGCCCGCCCACATGACGAATTCATTCATTAGGCAAAGTGCAAACACCGGCCTTTCTCCCATGCGAATGCAAGGCTCCCGGACACTGAACTGACGTTCGTTCGCGCTGCCTTTTTTCACTACCCTTCTACCCTTTCCAATAGCGTCCTTCGATCGTTTGTCCGGGAGTAAAAAATAACCCAGACCTTGGCCTTGCCATACCCATGGCACGACGAACACAAACATGCAGATACGCATCTTGAAGGAGATTTTTATGAGTAAGAATTATCGTTTTGAAACTGTACAGCTTCACGCCGGCCAAGAGCAGGCCGATCCCGACGCAAGAGCCGTCCCGATTTACCAGACCAGTTCCTATGTTTTCCACAATTTCGATCACGCAAGAGATCGCTTCGCCCTAGCGGACGCCGGCAACATTTACGGCCGCCTTACCAACAGCACCAACGATGTCTTCGAGAAACGCATAGCAGCGCTAGAAGGCGGAGTGGCGGCTTTGGCCGTAGCCTCAGGAGCAGCGGCGGTCACGTACACCATTCAAAATTTTGCCAAAGCCGGACACAACATCGTCTCTGCGGCCAACATCTATGGTGGTACGTTTAACCTCTTCCGCCACACTTTGCCGGAATATGGCATTGAGACGAAGTTTGTGGACGGGAGCCGCGTCGAGAATTTTGCGGAGGCGATTGATGAGAACACGCGCGGCCTCTTCATTGAGACGATCGGCAACCCGAATGCGGACCTGGTCGACATTGAAGCGATCGCCGAAGTCGCCCACAGCCACGGCATACCTCTAGTGATTGACTCGACTTTTGCTACCCCTTACCTCCTGCGCCCGATCGAGCTCGGTGCGGACATTGTTGTTCATTCTGCGACGAAGTTTATCGGCGGCCACGGTACTTCCATCGGTGGCGTGATTGTGGACGGCGGCAAATTCGATTGGGAAGCCTCCGGGAAGTTCCCATCCCTGGTCGAGCCGAATGAGTCGTATCACGGCGTCAGTTTCTCGAAAGATGTTGGAGCAGCTGCTTTTGTGACCCGGATTCGTGCGGTTTTGCTGCGCGACACGGGTGCTACGCTGGCACCTTTGAATGCGTTCCTTTTCCTCCAAGGTTTGGAGACCTTGTCGCTGCGTATTGAGCGCCATGTCGAGAATACGCTAAAGGTTGTGGATTACCTGAACAATCATCCGCAGGTTGAGAAGGTCAACCATCCCTCTCTGCCTTCTCACCCTCAACATAATCTTTATCAGCGCTACTTCCCGAATGGCGGTGCCACGATTTTCACCTTCGAGATTAAGGGTGGCGAAGCGGAGGCTCGTGCCTTCATCGATCATTTGGAACTCTTCTCCCTTCTGGCTAATGTTGCCGACGTGAAATCTCTGGTGATCCATCCAGCGACAACAACGCATGCACAAGTTAGCGCGGAAGATCAGGCGAAGCAAGGTATTAAGCCCAATACGATCCGCTTGTCCATTGGCACCGAACATATTGATGACATTATCGCTGACCTAGAGAGCGGTTTCGCAGCTGCGAAGTAAGCTATTTGGCTGGGCGGTGGGTTGCTGAGCGGCTGGGGCGCGGGGCGGGGTAGCTTCTTGATTCGAATTGCGCAGTAGCTTCTTGATGCGCAGTATGCAACTCCCAATCTCTATTGTTTTTAACCATTTCTGATCCTTGCCAGATCATCCTTGAACCTCCATTCTGTTTTGCAAAAAGCCTTCCCTTTGCCGGGAAGGCTTTTTGCATGATGAGGTGTTGTGAGTCGTTACCCAACTTGTTATCCTGGTCATGATCGGCACCGATACAAAAAATTCTTAGGAAAATAGCTGCGTAGGCCTAATAACTGGGGTAAATCGCCTCCAAAAGTCTGTTTTACGATGGTATTCATGGTTATTTTCTTAAGGATAATATGGTTCGAGTGTCTTTAGTACGATTTTTGCGGCAATTTTGCGGCATTTTTTTGCGGCATGAAGTAACGGTTTTTAAACCATTTGCTTTTTTTATCAATTTTTTAAGGGAAACGGTTTATACGAACTGAAGTAGTGGTTTTTAAACCATCTGCTTTTCAAGCAAATGGTTCTGGGGGATAGTATTTATAGTGGAATAGGCGAAGGAGAGAGGATCTTAGCGATCACCCTCTTCGCATTGATGGCTCCTATTTTCATAGTAAACCAGGCTTTTACACGCAAGTATCCACGGACCGGGATCTTGTCTACATGATATACGCGCC
>CAZCLL010000095.1:3911-10046 GCA_964499555.1 uncultured Fastidiosipila sp. | reverse complement strand
AATCAGCGGATATCGAGTAGAACCCACCGCAATACAAGAGTTCCTTCCGCCACTAATAAAAAGATGAACAAGGATAACTACCGCTTACACATACTGGCCGTTAGTAGCAACAACCTGTGAGGCAGGTAGTTGGATACGGTAGCTACTCTCTTATCGGTTCGTTAATCAGGCGAGATCCACAGTGCTTTGTTCGTCCAAGTTTTAGTGATCCATTGGAAGTGAATCCTTGCGTTGATTTTATGTTTTGGGCGGTAGGAATTCTTGTGTCCGGTGGGTGTTCGGGTGATATCCCTCAGCTTATAGTGCTTATAAGGCGGCTAGTGGGTATGTAACATGGTAAGATGGTCAGGATCTGCAGCAATCCAAGTGGGCGACGTAGTTTTCTGGTTCCAGGGCGGCATACCCATTCCATTCCTGCAATTTTTCCCACTGAGACCCCTCTGGGAGCAACTTTGTGCAAAAGAGAATATGTTAAATTCGGATTCATGCAGATCCTGACCAGCATAACTTATTACGCATTATCGCAAGGAGCCAAATAGCAATCACCACCCATGATGTCGTGTTGATTTTCGATTGAATCTGGAATCGACGCCACCAAAACCAACAATTTGGCTATCCATGAAGTCAAACCACATACACCAGCTCCAGCGGAGCCCTCAATTACCTGAACCAACACCGCCAACATCAAAGCCAGAACCAGAACCGGAACCGGAACCTAAACCATCACCAACCCGTCTGTAGAACAAACGCTTCGCAAACTCCGTCGTCAGCACATATAAACCAGCAATCCCAAGCATAGCCAACAACACCAGAGGCGGCACTGGCGCAATACTCAAAAACGACGCCAACGGCAAATACGGCAACACCAACGTCACAACAGCAACCCCAAGCGTCGAAAACAAAAGCGCCGGTGCCGGCCGGCTCCGATAAAAAGGCTTCCTCGTCCGCATCACCAAAAGCATCATCAGCTCCGTCAAAATCGAAACAATAAACCAACCACTCTGAAACGTGACCTCCGACGCCCGAAACCCCAAAAGCAGCACAGCAAACGTCAGATAATCAAAAACCGAACTAATCAAACCAAACGTCACCATATAATTCCGAATAAACCGCAAATCCCAGCGTCGAGGCGTCTTAATCAGCTCCTCATCCACCGAATCCCCAGCCAAGGTCAACGCCGGAAAATCCGTAAAGAAATTAATCAGCAAAATTTGCTTCGGCAGCAAAGGCAGAAAGGGCATAAACAGCGACGCCCCCGCCATACTAAACATATTGCCAAAATTTGCACTCGTCGTAATCGAAATGTACTTCAGCGTATTGGCAAAAGCCACACGCCCCAACTCAATCCCCCGCTTCAAGACCGCCAAACTCTTCTCCAAGAGAACAAAATCCGCCGCCTCCTTCGCCACATCCACCGCCGTATTCACGCTAATACTCACATCCGCCACATGCAAAGCCGGCGCATCATTAATCCCATCGCCCATGTAGCCAACCACAAATCCAAGCTTCTTGAGCGCCAAAATAATCCGCTCCTTCTGGCTAGGGTCCACCTCCGCAAAAATCGTCGTATTCGCCACCGCCGCCCGCAGCGCCTCATCGCTCAGTGCGAGCATCTCCTTCCCGGTCAGAACTCCACCGACCTCAAGCCCCAACATCTTCGCCGTATGGAGCGATACCTGCTTATTGTCGCCCGTAATCATCCGGAGCCCCACACCCAAGCTCGCCAGATCCTTAATCGTATCGATCGCATCTATCTTCGGCGGGTCATAAAACAGTAAAAACCCACAGAACGTCATCCCTTGCTCATCCTGCACCCCAAACCGCTCCTTCGCCGTCACCAGTTTCCGCGCAATCCCCAACACGCGATAGCCCTGCTCACTCCACGCCTCAAACTGGCGCTGAATATCCGCCTTCACCCCTTCATCTAAGACTTTGGCCAAAGCCGCCGCTCCACCCCCGCCGTCACCAGCCTCTTCTACGAAATCGCAAATGTCGAGAATGTGGGACAAGGCGCCTTTGGCAATCAGCGTACAAACAGCCGCTCCAGCAGCCGCCCCTCCAGCACCAGCCGATGAAGAACCAGCCCCTTCAGACACAACGATGCTGAGGCGCTTTCGGGAAAAATCATAGGGAATCTCATCAAGTTTGGTCATCCCGCTAATGTCCAGCGCCTTCTTGGCCACAATCGCCTGGTCAAGCGAATTCACCAAGCCCGTCTGCAACGAAGCGTTCAGGTACGCCAAGCGGAAAACAGAATCCGACTCGACGCCATGGCTGTCCACCGCTCCATCCAAATGAACAAGCCCCTCCGTCAGGGTTCCCGTCTTGTCGGTGCACAAAATATCCATGCTGCCGAAATTCTCAATCGCAGTGAGGTGGCGGACGATGACGCCGGCTTTGGCCATCGAGCGAGACCCATGCGAAAGTGTCACATTAATAATCGCCGGCAGAAGCTGCGGCGTAATCCCCACCGCCAGCGCCACGGAGAACAGAAGCGAATCGATCGCCGGCTTCCTCGCCAACACATTAATCGCAAACACCACCAGCGTCAGAAGCAGCATAATCTGCGTCAGCATGTAGCCAAAACGCCGGATCCCCCGCTCAAAATCATTCTCCGGAGCCTTCTGCCCCAGCTGATCCGCAATCTTCCCGAACTCCGTATTTTGCCCCGTCAAGACCGCCAGCATCGTCGCACTGCCGCTCGCAACATTCGTTCCGGTGAAAACCGAGTTCGTTCTTTCGGCCAAAGCCGCCTGCTCCCCCTTCTCTGCGGCTCCCGCTGGAAGGCTCCCCGGCTTCTTCTCGACAGGGAGCGCCTCGCCCGTGAGAATGGACTGATTCACATAAAGATCATTGCATTCGAGAAGAAGACCATCCGCAGGAATCAAACTCCCCGCCGACAAGAGAACCAGATCGCCTGGCACCACGGCACTCGACGGAATGCTCACCGGCTTCCCATCGCGCAAAACCGTAATCTGTTGTGAAATACGGGACCGAAGTTCCTCAACGGCTTTGCTCGCGCTATACTCCTGAATAAAACTCAGCACTACACTCGCCAAAACAATGGCCAAAATAATCAGCGCATCTGTCCAATCCCCTGTCAAGCCAGAAATCAGGGTGGCCACAATCAAGATAATCATAATTGGATTCTTGAACTGCGACAGAAAAAGCAGCCAGGGTCTGGCACTCCCCTTGCTCTTGAGCTCATTCGCGCCATACATCTTCAAGCGAGCCTCCGCCTCAAGAGCCGAAAGACCCTCCGTCCCAGACTCCAGCGTAGCCAAAGCCTCCTCCGACGTCATCTGCCAATAGCGAGTTTCTTGATCAATGGGTTTGTCCATAGCTTGGGTCTCCTATTCACCGGAGTCATTGAGAATGGTGCTGAAGTAGTTCTACATAAGGCCATTATAGACCTTGTCTTGTAACAAATAGCGCACCTCTAGCCCCCTTCGGCCAACGAAGAAAATCCCCAAGGCTCGCCGCCCGGGCGTGCCTTGGGGATTTCAGTTTTTCTCAAACTCAGGATGAATCAGCTGTAGATTTCTTTGGCCATGGTAAAGGCAGCCCAAGCCTTCGGCCAACCCGCGTAGAAGGCAACATGGGTAATGAGCTCAACCATCTCGTCCTTCGTCACGCCATTGTTTTTCGCGCGCTGGATGTGCCCCTTGAGCGAGCTGTCCAAGACACCACTCGCAATCAAGGTGGTCACCGTGATGAGGCTCCGATCGCGAGGCGAAAGCTCCTCTTCTCTGGCCCACACACGGCCAAATAACACGTCATCATTGAGAGCAGCAAACTCCGGCGCAAAATCGCCCAGAAGATCTCTGCCTGCTGTCACTTGTTCCATAATCAAACACTCCCTTTAGCTAAGTTTCCCGTAATCTTCCTCAGACACAGGTTCGCACCACTCATTGGAGCGCCCTTCGGCTGGAACCTCAACCGCCACATGGGAGAACCAGCTATCTGGAGCCGCGCCGTGCCAATGCTTCACATCAGTCGGAATATTCACCACGTCGCCAGGCAGCAAACGTCTCGCAGGCTGACCCCATTCCTGGTAATAGCCAACTCCGTCTGTACAGAGCAAAATTTGCCCGCCGCCATGATGGATATGCCAATTGTTGCGGCAACCCGGTTCAAACGTCACATTCGCAATCACAACGCCCTCATCAGAAAGGGTGCTGAGGTAGCTTTGGCCAACAAAGAATTGCTGGTACGCTTCATTTTTCTCGCCACGCGGGAACACACTTGTAAATTCTGTATCTGCCATTTTTGAACCCTCCTTGTAGATTCAGTTATATCACTTCGCGCATGCGTAAATCGTATACCCACGCATGCGCATCAAACAAAACTCGCCTTACTTGACCAAGTAGCGTAGCCAGACACTGTCGCCGTCGGTGGCTTTGGCCTCCTGAAGAGCAAAACCGACCGCCTTATCCGTGGACAGGCCTTCCTTCGTGTCGAAGAGCGCCGGTGTCTCGGACGAACCATCCGCCGTCGCTGCAATCACCACGCTGATCTCATCGCACATGCCGGACTGAATGAAGGACCAGTTCAGCACGCCGCCGCCACCTAACATGAGGGTTTCAATGCCGAAGAGGTTCTTGAGCTTGTCCAAAGCGACCGCCCAATCCAGTTCTTCCTCACCAGCGATGATGTACGAAATCCCAAGCTTCCTCAAGAAAGCCTTGTACGCATTGCTAGCCTTGCCGGTCAGCACCTCAAGCACATGGGCATCGGTCGTGATGTAGCGAAGATCCGGGCTTTCCCAACCCAGCTTGCCCGACGCATCAATGGAAACATAGTACTTATCCGCATCCTTCACGGCGACGAAATCACCCGCCGGCACTTCCGGGGCATTCTCATCAAGCTCTGGCTTCTTGTAGAAGGTGAAATTATCATCGGTCGTTACACGGCCCGAAAGCCACCCTTGTTGCTTGTAATAAGGTTCTTCACCAAAAGCCAAATCATAAAACACAGCACTCGCTGCCGAGCCCTCCGGGGTATCCATGTAGTTCCCCATAATCTTCCCATCCAGGGAAACCATCATGTGACAAAAAATATACGGTCTATCCATTTCTTCTCCTTTTCTGTTATGACTATTCTGTTTAAGTCATATCACTTTGTGTAGCAACACTTGCATTTGGCCTAGCACCGGCACTTGCTCATCACGACTTTTCACCGGCACTTGCGTTCCAGGAAGTTTTTCGCTACACTCACTGCTGCAAGTTCCATTAGACTATACGACTTAAAGTCAAGTTTAAGTCAAGCAAGAATCTAAGGTAATATGTAAACAAATTTCGATCGGAGAAAATCATGTTATACACAGTAGGCGAAATGGCCAAGAAAATGGATGTAGCCCCCTCAACGCTGCGCTACTACGATAAAGAAGGGCTCCTCCCCTTCGTCGAACGCTCTGGCGGCGGCATCCGCATGTTCAAGGACGAGGACTTCGAATGGCTCTCCATCATCGAGTGCCTCAAACAAACCGGCATGCCCATCAAAGACATCAAAACCTTCATCGACTGGTGCTTCGAGGGCGACTCCACCATCGAGCAGCGCCTCAACCTCATCCGCAACCAGCGCGCCACCATGATCGCCCAAATCCAACAAATGCAAGAAACCCTCAAGATGCTCGACTACAAGGAGTGGTACTATGAGACGGCCAAAGCCGCCGGCACCTGCTCCGTCCACGACACCCTCACAGACGACGAAATCCCAGCCGAGCTCCGCGAAGCCCGCAACCGCTCCAAAGGCTCCCTCCACCTCAACGCCTAGGCGTTGAGGTGGAAAGGTGGAGATACTTCGAACACGTCAAGCCTCAAAAGCGAATCCTTTACCGCTGCGGAAATCAAAATGCTTTCGCTAAATTTGCTTGCCATAGCAAAAAATCCCAGCCCCAATGCGTAGCTCACAGCCAAGCAGTGGGGCATAGTGATGTTTTAATGTTTTTGTACCCACATTGCAATGTCCACCTCTAGTATCGTGTTGATTTTCGATTAAATCCGGAATCGAGGTGCCAATAGAGCAATGCCTACCTCTAGTATCGTGTTGATTTTCGATTAAATCCGGAATTATAGTGCCCATAGAGCAATGCCCACCTCTAGTATCATGTTGATTTTCGATTAAATCCGGAAT
>CAZCLL010000095.1:0-3811 GCA_964499555.1 uncultured Fastidiosipila sp. | reverse complement strand
CCATAGAGCAATGCCCACCTCTAGTATCATGTTGATTTTCGATTAAATCCGGAATCGAAGTGCCCATAAAGCAATACCTACCTCTAGTATCGTGTTGATTTTCGATTAAATCCGGAATCGAAGTGCCTCTAGATCAATGTCCACCTCAGATATCGTGTTGATTTTCGATTAAATCCGGAATCGAAGTGCCCCTAGATCAATGTCCACCTCAGATATCGTGTTGATTTTCGATTAAATCCGGAATCGAAGTGCCCATAAAGCAATGCCTACCTCTAGTATCGTGTTGATTTTCGATTAAATCCGGAATCTTGGAAGTATTCCCCCCTGCCCCAAATGCGCAATACATTACCCTGGTCAAGATCTGTTGCTATCTACGCAAAACATATTATTCATCGACTCCTTTTACCTCAAACCTCTCGAAAGCAAGTGTTTTGAACCTGTTTATGAGCTGATATATCGAAACTCAAGCCTTAGATAACATGCTAAGTATGGACAGCGACGAATTCTGACCACCTCAACAAGCTATCCATCAGCAACGCACAACTTGACACTGAAGCATCACTAGAAACTAGGGGATATCAACCCGAACACGCACCGAACACAAGAGTCCCTTCCACCTAAAACATCATATCAATGCAAGGATTGCCATCCATCGCATCTCTTCAAACAACGAACACACTGACCGCTGTAGATATCAGCCAGAACAAAGGACGGATACAGGATTATCTACCTCATTCAACTACCGACTCAGCAGGCAGTGCCAGCTAACGGAGAGTTACCGAGAAATTGAAGTGACTCTTGTTTATTTTTTTAACGAGCGGTAGTCAATCTTGTAGTTTATCTCCTAGCGGTAGTAACTCCTGTGGTTTTATCTAAGAGGAGTAGGAAGAAACTCTCGTATTCGTCCGATGCTCCAACAGATATCCCTCTCTTCAAAATGAAAACTCGCCGCTCATTAACTCCCCCCAGTACTAGATACACGCCACATCCTCGGACCTAGCACCCAAGCCGAAAAGGCAACATCAACACCAAAAACCAAAACCCAAACCCAACACCATCACATCAACGGAGCAAACAACAAGAAAAACCTCTCCTGAAACTTCTTCCAGAAACCCCTCCCCAGAAAATCCTCATAGGTATACGGTCGACAACGAGCTAAATCCTCCTCAAAAACCAGAATGTTCTGGGCTGTAAAAGCATTATCGTAAAACACACCGCAAATCTCATCATGAAGCTCCAAGCTCCTGACGTCCATATTCACCGACCCAATGCAAGCCATCTCCTCATCCACCACCAAAGTCTTCGCATGCACATACCCATCATAAATATGAACCTTCGCCCCAAGCTCCAGTAGCTGCCCCAAATACCAACGACTCACCGGCGTCAAGAAAAAACTCGCACTCACCCCGGGCATCATAATCTCCACATCCACTCCGGACGCCACCGCAACCTTCAATGCCGCCAAAATCGCCGAATCCGGAATAAAATACGGCGACTGCAAGCGAATATGCGACTTCGCATTCTGAATCAAACTCAAGTAAGTCGTTTTAATCGCCTCATTATCTTTATCCACACCACCCACAACAAACTGGCAAGGAATCTGCCGCGCCAACACAGCCGCCAGCGCCCCCGACATCACCTCGTCACCATCACCACCACCATCATCCACCTCGCCTTCACCAGAACCCGAATCGCCTCCAACACCAGAACCAACTCCGCCAGCTACACGCAAACCAGCACCAGAACCAGAACCCACACCCTCACGCACATAAAAATCCTCGTGCAAATCCCGGTGCGCCTTCCGATTCACCGCCGTCACCCAATCGCGCAAAAAATAATACCGCAGCATCGCCACCGCCGCCCCCGTCACCCGCACCTGCGTATCGCGCCACGGCGTCTTTTTCGACTCCCCAACATATTGCTTACCAATGTTCATCCCGCCAATGTACGCAGCCACATCATCAATCACCACAATCTTCCTGTGATTTCGGTAATGCGTCAGAAACGGCTTCACCCGATGCACCTGCCCGCCCGAATCCAAAAGCGGCTTCCACATCTTCTTCGGGCTTAAAATATTCGCGAGGAAATCGTAGAGCACCAAGACCTCCACCCCCTCCTTCGCTTTCTCGGCCAAAGCCGCCACCAACCACTCCCCCACATGGTCATGGTGAATCGTGTGAAACTCCACCAGAATCTGCCGCTTCGCCCCCGCAATATCCTCCACCAGCGCCTTGTAGTGGCTCATCCCATTCAAATAAAGGGCCGCATCCTCCGCAAACGTCAGCGGACTCTCGTTATAACGAAGGTTAAACGCAATCACCCGCTTATCCTTCTCCGACAAGGGCAGTTCGGCCAAAAACGCCTCATCCTCCGTCTGGGCCAAAGCCCTCGTCAACGGCACATTCACGTACTCTTCCAGTTTCTTCGAGCGATACGACCGAATCAGCTTGATCCCCAGTGTACTACCAAACATCACATAGAGAATCGGCCCCAAAACCGGCAAAACTAAAATCAAAAGCATCCAAAGCACCGCTTCCCCCGGCTTCTTCTGCTCAATAAAAACAACCGCAACAACAATCAAGAGATGAATGATCGCCAGATAATTCACTACTATCCTCCTCCGTACCGCACAACTACAGCCAAAAACACAGCTGCAAATACAGTAAAGAATATTATACGTCATTCATCTAGTCAGCCAAGACTAATTTTCTGCAAACAAAAGCAAACCAGCGCAGAAGTACGAAAATAAACTTCTGCGCTAGCTTCCATAACAGCAATCACCAGCGCAGAAGTACGAAATTAAACTTCTGCGCCAGCTTCCATAACAACAATCACCAGCGCAGAAGTACGAAAATAAACTTCTGCGCCAGCTTCCGTAACAGCAATCACCAGCGCAGAAGTACAAAAATAAACTTCTGCGCCAACTTCCGTAACAGCAATCAACAGCGCAGAAGTACGAATTTAAACTTCTGCGCCAACTTCCATAACAACAATCACCAGCGCAGAAGTACGAAATTAAACTTCTGCGCCAGCTTCCGTAACAGCAATCAACAAACGGAAAGGCAGTGCTGTGACCTAGACCTAGACCTAGAATAGACCTAGACCTAGACCTAGAATAGACCTAGACCTAGACCTTGACCTAGAACTAGAACTAGACCTTGACCTAGAGCTAGCCCTTCAGCCCACCTAGCGAAACACCGCTCACGATATATTTGTTGAACACCAAGTAAATGAGCACCATTGGCAAAACAACAATCGTAGCCGCAGCCATCAAGCGTTCATAACGAATTCCAGCCGTGGTCATAAACGCATAGAGACCGAAAGGCAACGTGCGGTACTCCGTCTTGTTCGTCACTAGAACCGTCCACAAGAATGAATTCCACACTGTAATCGCATTTAGCAAAGCGATCGTGGATAAGGCGGGTTTGGCCAAAGGAATCATAATGCGGATCAGATAACGAAAATTAGAGGCACCATCCACTTTTGCCGAGAAATAAAGCGTATCGGGGATTGACAGAAAGAAGTTCCGAAGGATAAACGTGTAGAAAATTGATGAGGTGAAGGGAATGATCAAAGAAGCTAAATTGTCGATAAGCCCCCAAGCGACAATCGTTTGATAATTTGTGATCACTAACATTTCAAAAGGAACCATCATAAAACCGAGCAAAGAAGCAAAAATCCAATCACGACCAGGAAAGCGAAGTCTACTAAATGCGAAGGCTGCCATAATTGTCGTAATCTGAACAAGCACGACACTAACTAGGGTCTGCTGAATAATTCATGTCTTTGATTTTCACTGAACTTAAGCGAG
>CAZCLL010000094.1:0-10192 GCA_964499555.1 uncultured Fastidiosipila sp. | reverse complement strand
CCACCAGAATCAGTTCGACGCCTTCCAACGGAATATCGGTCTCATCTTGCATGCCATCACGGTTCACATCGAACCAGACATAATCACCAACGGTGACATAGGGTTTTACGAAACCGAAGTCCAAGGTAGGATCGTGGTCACCATCATTCGGCAGAGCCGTAGAATTCGCATAGCCCTTCGCAGCATCAGAATCTTCATCACGGTCACCAGCGTTATCAATCGTCGGAAGATAGCCAGCAGGTGCGGTCACGATCACGGTGTAATAGCCATCCACACCTGTAACCGGCAGGTTAACAAACGCATACCAGCCATCTTCGTCGGTCGTCGTAGGAGCTACAAGATTTCCATAGACGTCGGTCACTGGCTCGCCATCCTGATCCACCAGAGTCAGGATCACGCCTTCCAGCGGAATATCGGTCGCATCTTGTAAGCCATCACGGTTCACGTCTTCCCAGACATAGTCACCGACAGAAACCATCTGCGGATCATAGGCATTCGTGAAGACGACACCGTTTTGCGGGTACGTCACCTGGGCATGCAGCTGTCCAGCCAAATCATCCGTCACTACGATCGTCACAGTAAACGCAGAATCGTCATGATCAATATTGGCATCACTGCCAGCCACTTCGCGAATCGTATAGGTATAAGTGCCTACACTGGTAAGCGTAATCGCCGAGAAACTGATCTTTCCGTCTGCATCATTCGTACCGCTGGCAACAACCGCATCCGCTTGATCGACCACTTCGAACGAGAACTCACCGTCTGCGAGCGGATAGTAACGATCCGTCAAGACCTTCGTCGCTTCAAGCGTCACTTCAGCCCCCGCAGGAACATACGCATTGCTGAAAGTGAAATCTTCTTGATCCGTTTCAATCACGACTTCTTTAAACGCATTCGTCTCAGAGTCGATCTCCAGCGCAACCGTGATCGTATGGACCGTCGGGTCACTGGTCACACCGCCCAAGGTAGACACCGTTTCAGAAAGCGTATAGGTCAAGACCACTTGCTCAAAGGACGCGAGCTGAGCAATTTGCTCTGCAGTCATCGTCAAGAAATTCGTGAAGACGACCTTCCCGTCCGCATCATTTCGGGCCGTGAACTCATTGTCATGCTCATCCACGAGCACGAAGGCAAACTCATCAGCCAAGAGGGGTCTCCCCGAAAGCGTCTTCGTCACCGTGAACGTGGGGTTGACCGCCATGTTATAGACGGTAAGCCCAGACTCCACTTTGACGAAACCAGCTGGTGTGTAGTCTTCGCCGTCCGCATTGACTTCGCGAACTGTGAATTCATACGCCTCAGCCGCGCCGCCAGCTGTCCGAACATAGAGTTCGACATTGTCCCATGAGGCCGATTCCTCTGCCTGGGCGCCAGTAACGGCTTTCAAAGCAGCACCGGGAACCGCTTCAGCAGCCCCACCAGGGAGATTGCGGAAGAGTTTCAGGTAGACACCAGAAACGCTCTGTGAGGTCAAGCCACTCCAAACTTTCCGACCTGCAACCGTCCCCGTTTGGATATCGTTCGTAACGGTAAGGACGTTGTCACTGGCACTTGCATGCGTGTGCGTGCTAGCCGCCCAGCTACTGTTGGTAATCGTGACGACATATTCCGTCGTCGACCCAGCCTTGTACCCAATCATCAGGTAGATCGGACTGCCAAGTAAAGTGAAGCCGGTAGGAGAATCCGTCTCAACGAGTTTGTAGCGCCCCGCACGGATCTTGCCGTAGATGGTAATGCCTTCCTGACTTGCGTCGATTTCCGCATCGGTGACTAAGGTCTCCACGTTACTTAAGTTCACACGGTAGAGTTCAAATGTTGCTCCGGCCAAAGCCGCCGCTAACCCATCCACCTTCTTGACTTGCAGGTCAACCTGGGTTCCACTGCCGCCGCCACCATAGAACCACTGCTGGGCAACCGATGTATTCGAATCGTTATCGAGGACTCGATCGCCGTCCCCGCCCTTCAACGTAATCGTATTTGTAGCGTTGTGAACACCAACGAGATTGCCATTCAAACGTGTGGAATAGGCGATGGTATAAGGCGTATCGATCTCACCGCTAGTAAAGGTCAGTGTAAATCCGCGTTTTGTGTCTGTACTCTCGAAGCTTAGCGAGTAATCCGTGACAGGTGTCAGTAATACTTTCGTATCACCAAGCCCTTTGTAGACTTTGAAGGTATCCGTCACATAATTATGGTTCAGCGAAAGGACATCTTCGATCTTGGCATTGGGGATCGTAAGCCCTTGACGATTCACAACGACTTCATAGTCAATGTTCTCCGTCTCAGGGTTCTGACCCGTTGATGTTTTCTCAACAAGAGCGGGATCATTCCTACCAAAGAGTCTAATCGTAGCCGAATCACTGTCTTCTTGTTTGAGGTCATCATTCTTCGTCTGATTGGTCAGCGTAACGTCGTTCCGGTAGCGATCAAAGACTTGGTTATCTTCGGTTGGGATGTAAAGTGTTTCCGTCTGGAACGTAACAGTGTACTCATAGGTTCCATCAGGAAGATTGATCGTGAATTCATTGGCTGATTTGGCAATGGTGAGCGTGCTCGCAATGTCGACATCTGAACCCACGCGATACACTTTGATACTATCCAAAACCAAGGCCTGATCCAGAGGAATCGTGTCAAGCAAGACCGCATCGACCAGATTCACGCGATGCTTCGCTGCATCTGTGTTGGCACGAATTGTCCATGCAATGACCGGATTATCGAAGCCCTCTATGCGTCCGATGCTATTGGCTTCTTTCTCGACGATGAGCTCCGGATTCGGAATCCCATGATCATCGGAATCTGTACCACCTGTATAGGCAATATCCGCCTTATTCAAGATCTGCTCTTGCTCTTCTGCAGGAGACAAGGTAGAAATGTAAGTGAGCACATATTGTTTCGGTTCAAGCCTTGTCTTCGACACGCTGAAGACACCATTCACAACATCGCTGATGGTGAAAGTACTCGTTTCATCATCGTCACCAGACATAATCTTGATCGCGCTGATGGTCGATGTGCTTGGTTTATTCGTATCGTTCAAGACGAAATTGAAAACAACATGTCGATTGGTGTTGAAATAGATTCGCCAATTGATGCTCTTCGATCCATCTTCATAAACGATGACATCACCGGTTTTCCAGATGCCGGGGTCACGTTTTTCAACCGTGTGATCCGCCTCTTCGGTGCCACCTTGCCAAGTGAAGGAAACATCATTGACTTGATCCAAGTTGTTCTGATCATCAGCAGTCGTACGATAGCGAACCGTAATGGTTTCTTTCGTCGCTTCATTTAGGGTCAGTGTGAACCCGCTAGCCGTTAGGGTAAATGTGTGATTTATGCTAGGTTCCACAACGAATGTGCCAGGAATGTAGCTGTAGTTCCCCGAAGTGAACGTGTCCGTCAAGGTAGCGCCAGCCTCCAGCATGATTTTCGACTGATTGAAGGTAATTTCCCACTGGATCTGCTCGTCAACGGGCTGCCCTACCACGACATGATCGTAGTAATACCCATTCTTTGAAATGCCGGCTAAAGGCCCAGTCAGGTCGTAGTTGACATCGATTGAGTCACCGATCCCATCACCATCTCCATCCAAGAAAAGAAGTTCTGCGTGATTAGCCAGCTCCGGCTCTTGCATGCCCTTCACCGTGTAATAGGTTCTATAGACGAACTTATATTCGTTAGGTCCTGCATCGGGGATAGCCAGACGAAAGCCCGTTTTCCCTGCATGGTCAGGGTCAGTCCCGTCATAGGCGTATGAGGCAACAGTATAGTCCTCAGACGGAGTATCTACACCGTTTTGTTTGAGAGAATAAAGTGAAGTATTTGTCGGATCAAACGTTAACATCTCCGGATCGAAGACATCTCTCACAATAATCGAGCCGACGTTGACCTTGCTAGAGTTCATGGTGATCGTCCACTCAATGTACGGATTGCCGTTCGCATCTACTTTTTGCTCACCGACTTTTCCACCACTAGGGATCGTGTTTCCGGTAACGGTCGCATCGTCGCTGTTGGGAGGTGTTCGATCATCGGTAATTGTGTTCGTGATTGTCGTATTGTTCAGTCCGACCGGAATCGTCGATTCAAAGGTAATCTCATAGGCTTTGCCATTTGCATCCAGATTAGCAATGACCAAGTTTCCAGAAGTGTCCAGACTGACTCCTTCATTGGAGATGGGAGCCCCAATGTTGCCGTTATTATTGCCATAAGGATTTCCATCGGCGTTGACGCGCTTTTGTTGAATCACAACTGTGTTGATGTCTACTGCGCCATGTGTCAAAACGTCCGTCAAAGTAACCGTACCCAGATTCTCCTGGCCATAGTTATACTTGACACGCCAAACGACTCGGTTGACGTCACCATTCTTATTCCAGCCATCTTTTTGGATGACAGGAATGTCGCCGGACCAAGAGACTTGGACATCGTCCTGGACGTTGTTTGTATCGCCGTCCAAAACAATTCTTGCCTTGTTATTGATCGTCCGATTGCCGCCACCGTTCGGGCGGATGAGCGTCGTAGTATAGGTGATTTCGTAAGCGTTCTCAATGTCGCCTAAATCAATCTCGAAGCCAGAAGTCAGCATCGTCGGTGTGACCGTTACAAGCTCGCGTGAGGTTTCAACATTTTGATTATTGCGAATAATTTTCCAGACTTGAATGCTGCCCGGTACAAGCGCCATGTTGGCACCCAATTCATCAATGACTTTGGCGCTCGAAATATCTTTGGCACTGTCATTGGCGATCACGGTCCAATCCACATGGGTCGGGTTATGGGTTGTCGGGACTTTTGTCGTACCGTCTAGATAGTAGGGTGAACCTGCCGTCTTCTTGTCGGTTCCTTCATAGGCTTCTTGTTTCGGTATGAGTGTAACTTCGTAGGTTTCGTTATCTAGAAGCGCATAGTTGACTTCGACTTTATCCACGTTTTCGAAAACAGTGACGTCGATAACACCATTCAATTCTAGATGCATCTCCACATTGTCATAGTCTTCGATCGCTTCCAAGAAGGTAATCACAATTTTTTGATTGGCAACCGCATAGGTGGCTACAATATGACCACTAATAGAAATTGGGGCGTAGGTAACGAACCCGTCAAAAAACGAAGGCAAGTCAAGCGTGTAGGTATCGCCATCTTGAAGTACGACACCATCTGGTCTCTTCAGATAGAGATCGAGAAAGGCGTAGTTGAGTTGAGGTACGTCCACCTCGATCTCGTCTCCATCAGAAACAACGATGCTTGTTCCATCATGATAGTGGAGTTCCATCGCGAAGGAATCGAGCATATTTGCCGTGTCTGAGATCTCAGCAAAAGGGCTTACCTCAGCAAGACCTGCAGAGGGTCTCTCCGCCACATTTCCTTGAGAGAGTGCGTCCTCTGAAGACGCCTCTTCGGTGACAGCAGGAAGTGTTTCTTCCGGCTCTGTCACTTCGGGCACGTCGACTTCTGTCTCGCCCGGGTCCGTCTCGGGTGTTTCTGAACTTGTTTCCACGGTGGGAACATCACTTTGCCCTGCGATCTCTTCCGCCCTGATTGTGTTTCCAAAAGACTGGAAGACGAGGGACATGACCAGCAATAGGCTTAACAGACTTGCAGAAAATTTCTTCTTCTGCCACGATCCAAGATCAGGCTTGGATTTCTTGAGCTTCCTACTACCCATTTACACAGTACTCCTTTTTTCCTTTACTGTTGTTCGGTTTCGCCTGCGGCTAGCGACACAGACTTCTTACAATGCTGTCATTCGCACAAACTTTTCTTGTACAAATATGCACATGTTTAGAAGTCCCCCTCTGAAAAATGCGAAATGTACGGAAAAACATGCTTATAGCAGTTGTTATTAATACTAACCATTACTATACTGAATCGTAGAAACTTTCTTGTTTCAACTTTTGCCGTTCGAACGGCAAGATTTGAAACAAACAAGTGCGACAATCATGTGAAATATGCCGAGAATCTGGGCTTTTCAAGTCTTTTTTCGAAGCATCAGGTTTACGAGATTTGTTGAAAGGAAAGATGCACGATGCGCGGATTATTAGACTTACCTACCCAGAGACTCATCAAATTAGTGGAAACCCTAGCCAGCGAAGATCGTTGGTTTCCGATCCCTGAGTTAGTGGAACGAGTGGATTCCAGCTACCGCAGTGTGGCCGATGACCTCACAACCTTAAAGAAGCGCTGGGGTGACAAGCTCCAACTGGAATCCGCCCGAAGTCTCGGCGTCCGAATGCATAACCAGAACATGAACAGTATCGGCCTGGTTTTTATGGACTTGTTTAATGAATCGGTTCCACTCAAGTGGCTCCGAGAGATCTTTGCGCATCCGAAGCAAACGATTGAATTTTACGAAGATCGACTCTTCACCAGTAAATCCACTTTGCGCAGGCACTTGCCCCGAATCAACCAGTTCCTGGCCAATTACCAGATGAAAATCCACAACGTAAAAAACCACTATGAGGTAAGAGGCAGGAACGAAGCCTTCTTGCGAGATTTTTTCGCCACCTTCCTCCTGGAGCTAAACGGCATCGATCTGCAAAGTTTCGATCTCGGGCTAGATATTACTGTGCTATTTAAACTTGTGTACCAAGATTTGGCGCAGAAACTTGACCCCTTGAAATTTCAATGGGTCCAAAATGATGATGTCGTGCTTGTCTATCAAGTGATGTACTTTCTCATCTCTTTAATCCGCGAAAACCAAGGCTACCATATCCGCTCCTCCTACGACATCCAAGACAGGCTTGATGAGGAGAGTTTCGAGTATCTGAAGCAATTCTTCCCCGCCCTGAGAAGATCACATTGTAGGCCAATCTATGAATACATGCATAAGATGTATGAAGGATGGGATTCTAAAGAAGAGCAAGACAGAGTCCAACGCGCCTCGGAGAACTATACAAATCATATTCTCGAGGAGACCGGTCTTCAGGTCGACGATGACCTTCACTATTTACTTTGTTTTGTCCCAACAAATGTGTATCTCAAGGGAAAAACGCGCCCGTACAAGACTTCGTCCCTCTTTGATCGCACCCAAAATTTTGCTGTGGCGCTCAAGAAGGCGAACCCCGCCCTCTACCAAATCCTGGACGAGAGTGCCAGCCAATTCTTTATCGACGCAGGGCTGAAAACAGACTTTATGAATGACAGCGTGACCTTCTGGCTCTGCCTGACTTGTCCTACGCTTTACCAGTATTCTAGGCCGAAGACTGCCTTGCTCCTGAGTGGCTTAGGTCGTGCGCACGCTTCTTTCTTGGTCGAGGTGCTCGAGAACTTCTACAATCGAGATAATTTTACGAATATCCGTGTAGCCGTGGGGAATATTCCGGAAGTGATGGCCGAAGCCACCTACAACGACTATGACTTTATTATCACCACAATTCCCAACATGGACTTCCCGGGTAAGAAAGTGTACCTGATTCCAGACTATCCAGACATCAATGACCTGAATGCCATTTACCACACCTTGCTTGAAGGTTGATCGCCTGCTTACTCGTACTCAATCGTCCCCGGAGGTTTGCTAGTAATGTCGTAGGCGACGCGGTTCACCTGCTTGACCTCATTGACAATGCGGCGAGACACCTTATCGAGGACATCAAAGGGAATCTTCGCCCAATCCGCCGTCATGAAGTCTTGCGTTGTGACCGCACGTAGCAAGATCAAGTGATCATAGGTGCGCTCATCGCCCATCACGCCAACCGTGCGAACATTCGGCAAGACCGCAAAATATTGGTTATAGGCGCGGGTAAGGCCGGCCTTCGCCAGCTCATCACGGAAAACATAGTCGGCTTCACGGAGAATCTCTAGCTTCTCCTCATCAATCGCCCCCAAAATACGAATCGCCAATCCCGGACCAGGGAAAGGTTGACGGTAAACCAGATCTTCAGGCATACCTAGGCGGATACCCACTTCGCGGACTTCGTCTTTGAAGAGTTCACGCAAAGGTTCGACCAGCTCGAAGTCAACATCATCGGGCAGACCGCCAACATTGTGGTGGCTCTTAATGACGGCCGTTTGGCCACCGCCACTCTCGATGACATCCGGGTAAATGGTGCCCTGAACCAGGAACGCAGCGTCGCCGGCGGCGGCTTTGGCCTCCTCGAAAACACGGATGAACTCCTCGCCAATGCGCTTGCGCTTCTCCTCAGGGTCGGAAACGCCAGCGAGTTTGCCGAGGAAACGAGCCTGGGCATTCACGCGAATGAGGTTCATGTCAAATTGGCCGCGAAAAACTGCCTCCACCTGATCGCCCTCGTCCTTGCGGAGGAAACCGTGGTCCACGAAAATGCAGGTGAGCTGCTTGCCGACCGCCTTGTGTACAAGAAGGGCCGCCACGCCAGAATCCACGCCGCCGCTCATGGCACAAATCACCTTTTGCGTGCCAATTTGCTTACGAAGAGCCGCCACCGTGCGCTCGATGTAGCCTTGCATCTGCCAGTCGCCCTTGAGCCCCGCCACATGATAGAGGAAGTTATGGAAAAGCGTCTTCCCAAAGGGCGTGTGCTCCACCTCCGGGTGAAACTGCACGGCGTAGAGCTGCCTCTTCGGGTTGGCCAAAGCCGCCACCGGACAATTCTCCGTCGACGCCAGAATCTCAAAACCCTCAGGTACTTCGGTAATGCGATCGGTATGGCTCATCCAGCTTTCGGTATCTGGCGCGATGCCAGTAAACAGAATGCTCGTATTGTCCAGCCGGACCTGGGTCCGCCCATACTCGCTCTCTTCGGCCGGCTGGACCTGGCCGCCCAGCGTGTAGGTCATGAGCTGGGCCCCATAACAGATGCCCAAAACCGGAATGCCCAGCTCCAAGATGGCCGAATCCATTTGGGGGCTCCCGTCCTTGTACACGCTGGCCGGCCCACCCGTCAAAATGATGGCCGCATAGCCTCCATCACGGATTTCCCTAGCGCTCATCGTCGATGGCTTGATCACGCAATAAACATGCTGTTCACGAACTCTCCTCGCAATCAGCTGCTTATATTGCCCACCAAAATCCAATATCAAAACGGTCTCATGAGGTGTTGCCAGCATTTTGTTCCCCTCTCTCTTCTTCTGCCAAGGGGACCAGTCCCCTTTGTATTGGTCTAGGGGACTTGTCCCCTCTATTGTTATGCCTAGGGGACTTGTCCCCCGTAAGATTTTTTATGGCAAACAGAATACCACTTTCACCCCCTAGCATGTGAACGAAATTCGCCACTGCTCCTCCTCCCCATTTGGCATTTGTTTTTGCAATAGGTACGACAAGAAACCCTGCTCAGGATCTGCAACAATTCAGATGCAACATAGTACCAATTGCTGCATTTCCAGTAAATCTTCAAAAAATCGCCTCGAACCTGAGAGCCGGGGCTAGGCATAGGAGTTTCAGGATAATTTGAGGCGTTCTAGACGACATAAGCCTTATCAAACTCAGCATCGCACATTACATAATATGTAGGATGGACAAAACTCGTCTCGATCCGAAATTAATATATTACCTTTTGGTGATTTCTTTGCAAAACACCACCAAATCATCCCGATCGGGTATATCGGGGCTGATTTGGTCACCGGTTAACCTCAGAAACTCGTCGCCACCTTGGATCCAGACGAGTTTTGTCCACCTCAACTAGTTATCTATCATTTTTACTCATCTTGTTCTCTACTAATCACTAGAAATGGGGGATATCGACCCGAACACGCACCGAACACAAGAGTCCCTTCCGCCCAAAATATCCAATCAACGCAAGGATTGATATCCATCGCAGCACTTCAAACACGGAACTCAATGGCCTCTGTGAATATCAGCCGGAACAACAGACGGATAAGGGATTGTCTTCCGAATCATACTCCCAGCCTCACAGGTAGTTCACCACTCCCGGCAAGTTCTTGAGAGCGGTAGTCATCCTCATAGCTTTATTTTATGTTGTAGTGGAAGTGGCTCTTATATTGGCTGTGGGTTCTACTCGATATCCGCTGGTTCATAGTTCTCTGAGGCATCTAGTAACGAAAGTTGAAAAATTTGAATGCCTGCTAGTTAGGTAATAAGACATACTGGTCAGGATCTGTCGTTATCCATGCAGAATATATTATCTGTCAACGGATTTTCCAGGAAATGATCCACAAACAAGTTTATCGAGCCTGTTTTGTGAGCCGTTTTCTCGAAAAACAAGCCTTAGTTAACCCCAATTCCCGGAAATTTGGTAGTCTACGCACCGAAATAAGGATATCTGAAACAAAC
>CAZCLL010000093.1:8155-10248 GCA_964499555.1 uncultured Fastidiosipila sp. | reverse complement strand
ATACCCCCATAACGGACTTTCACCGTCTAGTGAAGCGCCATGCGTGGCGCACAAATAAAATTCTGCGGTAGTGGTTGAAGCTACCGCAGAAGTACGAAAATAAAGTTCTGCGAAAAGTAATTAATTACGCTTCCGGACGCAGCTGATGGAAGAGATCACTGGCTTCTTTACTCAGTCTCGTAATCTCAGCCCAATCCCCAGCATCCACGAGATTCACAGGGCACATCCAGCTCCCGCCAACAAAAGCAATCTTCTTAAAAGCCAAAAACTCCGCCAGATTATCCAGATTTACACCACCAGTCGGGCAGAATTCCACAGTCGTAAACGGCGCAGCCAAAGACTTAATCGTCTTCAAACCACCATAGTTGCCAGCCGGGAAAAACTTCACCAAGTTCAGCCCCTGCTTCATCGCCATAATAATTTCAGTCGGAGTCACGACACCCGGCAGCATGGCAACGTCGAGGCGCTTGGCGGCTTTCACCACATCTTCATCGAAGCCCGGCGAAACCAGGAACTTCGCGCCATTTTGCACAGCCGTTTCCGCCTGCTCAACCGTCAAAACCGTACCCGCACCCACGATCATCTCCGGGACCTCGTCGGCGATGGCTTTAATCCCATCCGCAGCAGCCGCCGTCCGAGGGCTTTGGCCAAAGGAACCGCATCCTCCACCTTATTAATGACCACAACCGGCACAATTCCGCATTTTCTCATTTGATCAACAACATTCATTCTTTCTACCTTCCTCTCCGCCCGCCTCGGGGCCCTTGCGTTAGTTCCATTCTACACAAAGTCGCGGTATAAAACACGCTTCCTTTCGGCCAAAGCCGCCGCCCCCACCCCTATCCCCCCTTCACCAATCTCCCAACCTCACTGCTCTTTAGGGAGTCTGAAGTCACTCTTGCATCGTCTCGGGTTCCACTTGATATCCGCCGAGTCATGGTTTTCCCTCTGCGGCTAGCCAATTCGAAGAACAATACTCGCCCGCGCTTTACATAATAAGTTTAAGTGGTCCATTTCTGTCGTTGTGCTGTGGACAAGATCACCCTCGACTATACAAATGATAGAAACAGCCTAGCAACGAGCCATTTCATGGATTATCTAGCACCATTCATGGATTATCGTGAACTGAGCACAGCCCCTCTTCAGCCGCTTGCCACTCAAATCTGTATCCACCCACAGCACAACGACGATTTTGGTCCAGGGTAACTTGTCATATGATTTACAGATGGCCAAAAGTCCTCCCATAACGCTACGCTCCTACAAAAATGACTCAAATTGGCGAAGGGCAGTTGTCCCAGCTATTACCCAACATCTTACCCTGGTCAGGATCCGCAGCAATCCAAGCCGGTGCTACGATTTTCGTTGATCTGAGCGACCGAGCTGGCGCATTTCTGCAATTTTTCCCATTGGTACCCCTCTGGGAGCAATTATGTGCAAAAGAGAACATGGTAATCTTGCATTCCTGCGGATCCTGACCACCATATCTTATTACCCAAATACCTAGTCTCGCGGTCACGAGCCAAGTAGCATCAGCGGATATCGAGTAGAACCCACGGCCAACAAAAGAATCACTTCCGCTACCCATAAAAAACCTCCAGAATAACTACCGCTCTCAAACACAGACCGTTAGTAGTGTGAACCGCCTGCTACGCAGGAAGTTGGATGCGGTAGAAAATCACTTATCCATCCGTTGTTCCGGTTGATATCCACAGCGGTTCGTGAGTCCAGGACTTCAAGTGCTGCGATGGATAGTAATCCTTACGTTGATATGATGTTTTGGGCGGTAGGGACGCTTGCATCCGGTGCGTGTTCGGGTCGATATCCCCCAATTCCAGTCAATCGCCGGCGGCCAGGTGAGGAAACCAAATAGATAATATGCTAAGGTGGTCCGAATCCGTTGCTGTCCATACTTATCATGTTATTTAACACTTGCTTTTCGAATATGCAGCACCAAAACAAGTCCAAAAACAACCGTTGGAGGGCAATTTCTACGAAAACCAGCCGACAGATAACATGTTTTCCATGGATAACGACAGATCCTGACCAGTGTAAGTAATTACATAAACTGCCAACACAATGCCCCAAATCACCAA
>CAZCLL010000093.1:0-8145 GCA_964499555.1 uncultured Fastidiosipila sp. | reverse complement strand
AAGCCAAAAATCGGGCAGCGATACGTGTGGTTACTGGCAGAAAAAAATGGTGGGTACGTTAGTCGCCTTCGTAGGCTTTGGCCAGTGCTACCTGCGGCAAACGCAGCAGTTCTTGGGCGTAACTCGTGTCTTTCAGCCAGCGCTGCACTTGGTCTGCCTCCAATGTCTGGGGCATGCGGTCGTGGATCTCGCTCATGAAAGGCGCAGCATCGCGTGTGATGATGACAAAAGCCGGCCCCTCGGGACCTTCCAGCGCGACGCCGGCTAAGTAGAGGCGACGATTTCCCTCGGGGCGGTAGAAAAAGTACTTTTTGCCGCGTTGACTTTTGCCGGCGATGTGGAGCCATTCATAGTAACCGGAGGTGGGGATCATGCAGCGGTTTTTGGCAAAAGCCTCCCGAAACGTGGGCTTCTCAGCCACGGTTTCGGAGCGGGCATGCAAGAGGGTGGTCTTGCCCCAAGTAGGCTCCATGCCCCAGCGGGCCAGGGCAATCTGATTGTCCGCCTGGAGGATGGGCGCAGCGGCGGTCGGGCGGATCTCGCCACCTTGGAAGTGCAGGACCGGCGATTCCGGATCCGTGATGAGTTTTTCATAATCGTCTGGGTCAAATAGGTAGCGACCACACATGGTATCTCTTCCTTTCATTTTATTGCGAAGCACAAACCGATACAAACCGATACAAACCGATATAGCATATGGTGCATTTGGCAATGCCTCTCTTTGAAGGCGCCGCCGTCTTGATTTGGTCTGGCGCTGAGCATTTTTGTCGTCCCAAAAATAATTTGGTTTTTGTGCCGTTTGTGCTAAGTATAACGGGTGAAATCCCAGATTGTGGGGCTTTTTGCATGCGAAGCTGCGTTTTGGGAAGATGTGCAAAATCACAAATCTGGCATTTGCCTGATTGCATTCGTTAATCTGCTGTGCTATTCTGCGAAGGATTTTCCACGCTTTAGTGAAAATCACCCGGCCCCGCTTAGCATCGAAATCCTTTCAAAAGGCAATCTTTCAGAAGGCAATCGAAATTTTTTCTGCGGATCGGGAGAAAAGGAACAACTTATTATGATCAATCCAGAACCGGCCGAGTTTTTTCGCCGCTTTGGGCGCGTCGTGAAACAGTTTGTCAGCAAAATCAAACCGCATCTCACAAGCAAAAACGTCAAGACCGTGGGAGCAGGTGCAGTAGCTCTTGCCTTGCTCGTTGTTGTCGTACCCAATTTACCGGAAACCCAACGAAATACTACTTCAGATATGTCTTTGGAAGACCAAGCTTCTGATGTGGATCTGAACGAATTGGCCCAAGAAGTGGCTCGTCAGCTGGACGACGGCCTGAACCGTAGCGCAGATGAGGCACCTGTAGATTCTCAAGTAAGCACCAATGCCGGGCAGGACAATGCCCCAGATTCCAAGAAGGCTTTGGTCCAAGCTTCCATCGCGGAAGCCCAAGCAGACCTTGCCAATGGCCTAGCCAATGACTTAGCCGCTGAAACTTCGGAAGAAACAACCGTAGCGCCGACAGAGGCACCGGCGGCTTTGGCCACACCGGCCACACCAACGACCCCGGCGACCGCTGCACCGACCACCCCAGCTGCGACGACCCGTGCGACTGCGGCGCCGACGACAGCTGCTACGACACCAGCTCCGACGACGGCAGCAACGGCTAGCCCGGAAACGACTGCGACCGAGACGGCTCCGACTGAGGCGACCGCTGCTCCGACCACCCCCGCTCCGACTGCGGCACCGACGCCGGTTCCGACGACCACTGCGGCGCCGACCCAAGAGGTTTACCAGCACCCGAACGGCAACCCGCAGTACCTCTACACCTTGCGCAATCTGCAGTACAACGGTGTGATTTACTGGCGCGGCTATAAATTCACCTACTATTCTCAGTCGGTTCTGCCTGGCGGTGGGCTTTCGATCCCCGGCCGCCACGTGAACGCAGATGGCTACGTGAGCGATGGCGACGGCTACATTGTCCTTGCCAACAGTGCACCTAGGGGCACAATTATCCCGACGCCATTTGGCTACTGGGGCAAGGTCTACGACCGCGGTACCTCCGGCAACCACTTCGACGTGTATACCAGGTAAGAGGGCTTGTTTTAGGCCAAAGCCGCCGCTGACGACTTTACCCTACAAACTCTTCGCATCATGACAAAAACGTCCGGCTCCCCCTGAGTCGGACGTTTTTTTGGCTTAGCCCGGGAGAATCCAGTGCTACTTCCGTGAATTTGGTCCTGTTTGTCCGGCTTCGATCAGCTGAAGTTTTGCTTCGCGCGAAAGTTTCTTGATTTCGCGTTCTCGCTTCTGGGCACGACTTCGGCCAAAGACAAGCTCCTGATAAACAATCTCACAGGGGCGGCGACTTCTCGTGTATTTCGCTCCGGTGCCCCGATTGTGGGCCTGGAGCCTTTTTTCGGCGTCACGCGCAATGCCCGTATACAGGCTATTGTCCCTGCACTTCAGAATGTAGATCCAGTACTGGGGGAGCTCGGCTTGCGAACCAGTTGCGGCAGGTGTATCCACTTCTTGTGTGGGCATTTCCTCAGACACGTTGCACCTCAATCACGGTAAGAATGTCATCTTCTACTTGGAAACGAACGTTCCACGCGCCATAGCGCATCCCGTAGATTCTTTCGGGCTCGTTTTGGTAGCGAGGTCTGGGGTCTTGGGCGAGAAGCTTTTCAATCGTTGTGAGCTCATCTTGGCCAAAGCCGCCCCCCACATTTTCCGCCCAAGTGACGACTAAGGACTCGGTTGTAGGATCGGTGCTGGCGTAGCCGGCTTTGGCCTCCGGAATACTATCAGCATAAGGCAGATAGGGTTTGATATCAAAAATGGGCGTCCCGTCGAGAAGGTCGGCTCCGGAGACGTGAAGCTCGCCGTTTGTGATCGCCTCAAGCTTGACCGCAGACATACCAAGGGAATTGGGGCGAAAAGGCGACCTTGTTGCGAAGACGCCCATACGTTGGTTGCCATGGAGCCTAGGCGGCCGGACGGTCGGCTGAAAAGGCGTAGATTCACTCTTTTGGCTCTCAGAAAAACCCCAAATCAGCCAAATGTGGCTAAATTCATCCAGGCCGCGAAGGGCTGCCTCCTCTCGGAAAGCTGCTTCGAAGACAATTTTCCCTTTCAACTCCTCCACAAGACGGGCTTGGCGGGGAATACCAAATTTTTCTTTCATGTCGCCGTGGTAAATGGCGATCGGTTGAATTTGCCAGAGTGATTTCATGGACTTCTTCACCTGCTCTCGTCGTTTAAAATAGGATAGCACTTTTTTCCGCCCACTAGAAACGGGTTACCAACAAGTGGCAACGGTTGGCAATTGCTTTAAGCCGTTGGCAATGGATTTAAACGGTTGGCAACGGGATGTAGCCGTTGCCAACGAGTACAAACCACTTGCAACGAGTAGAAACCGCGTGCAGCGAGTAGAAACCAGTGCCATGCTCACGTGCTAACGCGATGCGAAAGATTGCTGTAAAGGAGACTTTGAACGCCATGGCCAACATGAGCAAGATAGAACCCAAACTCCGCCAAATCCCCAATACCCCAGGCGTTTACCGATTCTTATCAGAAGCGGGCCAAGTCCTGTATGTGGGGAAATCGCTACACCTCAGAAATCGAGTCCGTTCCTATTTTGTACCTTCGCAGAAATGGGAGAAAGTGCAAGAAATGCTCCCGTTCATTGACGATCTAGAAGTCACACCCTGTGACACCCATTTGGAAGCCAGGCTCTTGGAGTGTGAGCTCATCAAAACCATCGAGCCCCGTTTCAACGCCCAATACAAAGGGGACGCTCGCTACATCTATCTCACCTTCGCTCCAGAGCGCCTGCCTAAGGTGACCAATCAGCGGATGGCCAATTCAGTGGGACCTTTCCGGAGTCAATGGAATCTGCGTCATTTTTTGGACAATCTCAAGCTCATCTACCCCTTGCGAGATCAACTTGCAACGGTTACCTTCGATTACCAACCGTTACCAGTGCGTTTAAACGAGGCCGATCTTCGTTCAACCTGCGAGGTGCTGGAGGGCGTTTTCCGTGAAAAAGCCATGTGTGAGAAATTTCTTCTGTCAGTCGAGGAGAAAATGAGAGGAGCCGCCGAAAATCTCCTTTTCGAACAAGCCGCCTTCTACAAAACTCTCCTCCCCACACTTCGCGGCATCCTAAAACATGTTGGAGCATTGGCCAACTTTCTTAGAGAAGACTACTATGTCGCGATCCCTTTGGCCAAAGGAACCCGCCACTTCTTCATCAGCGACGGCGTAGTTGTCGATAGCCGCTACGAGGCTCCTGGGGAGGAATTCAACCTTGATCTGTTCCTTTTTATGGCCAAAGCCCTGCCAACACGCCCACTCTCAGAAAAAGCGCTCCTCGACTACCGCGACATCGTCTTCACAGAGCTCGAAAACATGCCGGAAGATCAGGTTCGGGACTTGAGAAAATGAGCGTCTTTGCGAAAAGGGAGGGTAGCCGGACGAATCCATCGCTACCCTCAATACTGGCTTCAACAAACCATTTACTTTACTTTCACAACGAGCTTTCCGCTTGTGTGCCCGGCATCTAGGTGCTCGTAGGCCTCAGCAATGCCGGTTTCGGTGAAGGGATATTCCTTCTCAATCACGACTTTCAGCTTGCCTTCGGCAGCAAGCTCGGCCATCAGGGCCATCTGCGCCGGGTCGCTTCTGTGCATGAGGCCACCGGCTTTAATATTTCGCGCAGAAGTTTCTTTTTCATCAAATGCGCCGGCAGCCGAGAAGGCGCGACCGCCGTCTTTGACCGTGGCAAGCACTTCATTCGTGTGCCCGGATGTATCAATCAAGACATCCATTTGGCCAGCCAATAGTGCAGCTGCATCTTCCTCTTTGTAGTTGATCACCCGATCGACACCCAGTGATTTCAGCAGCGCTTGGTCTTTGCTCGTGGTGGCGTACACCTCTGCGCCATTCCGTTTGGCAAATTGGACAGCAAACGCACCGACCCCACCGGTTCCCCCTTGAACCAAAACTTTGTCACCAGCCTTCACTTCCGCCAGCTCATTCACCAGTTGGTAGGCCGTAAGGGCGGCAATTCCGAGGGTAGCCGCTTCGGCCAAAGCCAGACCTTCCGGCTTCTTCACGAGTTTAGCAACAGGCACCACCGCATATTCCGCAAGTCCACCGCCCTCATGCATATCCATGTGAACAAAGACCTCATCACCCTCCGAGAAGCCCTCGCTGCCCTCGGCGGCTTTGGCCACAACGCCCGCAAAATCAACCGCCAAAATGGCGGGAAAGCCAGAAGGCAGCGGGTACATGCCCTGGCGGAAGGCGCTGTCCACGCGGTTCAGGGCCGTGTAGTGAATCTCGACCAAAACCTCACCCGGGCCCGGGGTCGGCGTGGGGACCTCCATAAGTTTGAAATCGCGAGCGCTGCCGGCTTGCTGCATAACTAAAGCTTTCATCGTGTTGTCTCCTTTGTAGGGGTCTTGCGCGTTCTCGTTTGCGGGGCGGCGGCAAGAAATTTCGGTTTGGAATTATTTAAGCCAAGCATACGCAGTTGTGGGGAAAATAGCTGTAACCGCAGAAGTACGAAAATAAAGTTATGCGAAAGTTAATGGCTGGTGGAGGTGGTAGGTGGAAATAAATACTGAAAATCTAACGAAAAAACCCCGCAACCGAAGTGGCGCGGGGCTTACTGTGGAGCTTCCAACCAGAATCGAACTGGTGACCTCATCCTTACCAAGGATGCGCTCTACCATCTGAGCTATGGAAGCGATTCAGACAGGCAACGAACATTGTAGACAAGAGACTCCATAAAGTCAATCAAAAATTTTTCGCTGCCCGGGTGGATGTTGGGTGGATAATGACGAAAATATAGAATGTAATACTATTCGCAGAACTTTAAAAATAAAGTTCTGCGAATAGGTTGTCAGCTAGGTTGTCAGCGGGGGATTACTTCGCCTTCCCTTCTTTGGTCGTATCCGTACCCGAGAAGTTGACGCCGGTGTCCGCGGGAACTTCCTGGTCGTAGCTGTAGTCTTTGCCGGGGAGGACAGCATTCAGGAAAATACCAACCAGCGAAGCGATGGCGAGGCCGGAGAGATGAATGGTGGCTTCGCCAATCATGAAGGAGATGCCGCCCATGTCGCCGGAGAAACCCAGGGCACAAACGAAGATGGAAGCAGCGACGATGAGGTTGCGGCTTTTGGTGAAGTCGACTTGGTTTTCGACGAGGTTTCTGACGCCGATAGCGGAGATCATACCGTAGAGGATGAGCGAAACGCCTCCGATGATGGCCAGCGGGACGGAGCGAATCCCTGCACTGACGGCTGGGAAGAACGAAAAAACCACGGCAAAAATGGCGGCGATCTGCATAACTTTGGGGTCGTAGACTTTGGTCAAAACAAGCACACCCGTGTTCTCGCCGTAGGTAGTGTTGGCCGGACCGCCGAACGCCGCTGCCATGGAGGTGGCGAGCCCATCGCTCAGGAGGGTGCGGTGGAGGCCGGGGTCTTTGATGAAGTTGCGGCCGGTGGTTGCACTGATGGCGGAAATGTCGCCGATGTGCTCCATGATGGTGGCCAAAGCGATCGGGACGATGGTCACGATCGCACTGAAGTCGAATTTCATGAACTGATCCGGGTTGAGCGGTAAGTGGAAGAGATCCGAGCTCAGTACTTCCGCGTAGTCGACTTTGCCCATGACGACGGCCAAAGCATAAGAGATCACAATCCCCAAGATGATTGGTATGATCTTAGCCATACCTTTGCCCCAGATATTGAAGTAAATGACCACAGCGACAGCGATGACGGCCAAAAGCCAATCGGTACTGGCATTGCCAATCGCTGACGGAGCCAGAATCAGTCCGATCGAGATGATAATCGGCCCGGTGACAACCGGCGGGAAGAAACGCATCACGCGTTTGACACCAAAGACTTTAATAAAGGCCGCCATCACAACGTAGACAAGACCAGCAAAGAAGACACCGCCACTGGCATACGGTAGCATCTCCAGATTTGGCCGCCCGTCTATCATCGGTGCGACGGCTGCGTAACCGCCTAGAAAGGCAAAGGACGAACCGAGGAACGCCGGCACCTTCCCTTTACACAAAATATGGAACAGCAAGGTTCCAAGGCCTGCCATCAGGAGTGTCGTTGACACATCCAAACCAGTCAGCAACGGCACTAAAATCGTCGCTCCGAACATGGCAAAGAGGTGCTGCAGCCCCAAAACCATGGTCTTCCCCAGCGACAAATCCCTCACATCCCAAATGGGGTCCTGCCCAAGCTGTAGCTTCGCTTCGGCTGTGCCTTTTTGATTCGAATTACTCATGAAATTGCCCCCTCAAAAATGATCTCGCCTATTATTACATAAGAGAGGGGTGGTGTACGGAACATGGATGAAAAAAGTTGGAGAAAGATCGATGGGGAATTCGATAGGGAATTTTCGCAGAATTTTATTTTTAAAGTTCTGCGGAAAGGATTCCGCTATAATAAAAGCAATAACAACTACCCAACTCGGAGGTGCCCCATGATTTCAGATCCCAACTGCGCTTATTGCCAGCGAGGCGAACTTCTCGACAAGTTTGGCTACCTCGCCTGCGAACTCGAATCCTCGCTCGTGATCGTTTTCCGCGAGCAGAGCCAACCCGGCCGCGTCATCGTCGCGCACAAAAAACACGTCAGCGAGCTCGTCGACCTCACCGATGCCGAGCGTGACCTCTACTTCTCTGAGGTGGCCAAAGTCGCCCGTGCCATCCACACCCTCTACCACCCGGACAAGCTCAATTACGGCGCTTACGGTGACGGTGGTTCCCATCTCCACTTCCACTTGGTCCCTAAATACGAAGGGGAATATGAATGGGGAACGCCTTTCGCCATGAACCCTGGCCAAACCACCCTAGACGAAGAAACTTACGAGTCTATGGCCGAAGAGATTCGCCGTGAATTAGGCGTCGAAGCGTAAACCTCTACCCACCTTTTTCGCAGAACTTTCTTTTTAAAGTTCTGCGAAAATTTTCCCTTCTCCATCCACCCCCTCTCCCTTCAACTTCTACCGCACCCGCGGCCTGTAACCAATCCACGCGCAGTAGCGATTGATCTCTTTCTCTCGCCCTTCAGGTGTGAGGGGATCATAGGCTCTGGGGAGTAGCTCTTGGAGCCTTCGGAGAC